>JAQXUJ010000150.1 GCA_029219925.1 Clostridiales bacterium
AAATCCCGGAATGTCCATGATTTATCATGGACATTCCGGGATTTTTCATTTTTGCAACAGTCAATTATCTTGCATTTTTTTAGAAAACATCAGAATATACTTTTATTAAAGTCGCCGCCGTAAATCGCAAAAAACCGCATATTTACCGAAAATACAGTAAATACGCGGTTTAATATTACCGGTTATGCCCACCACATTTCTCCGGCCTGCTCGAAAATAAGAACATCCTTCAAAAAGCTGATTGCTTTTTCGAGTCCTTCCTTAGGCGACATGAGTCCGTCCTCATGCTCTATTGAAATAACGCCGTCATAACCCACGGTTTTAAGCATGCTGATAATATCGTTCCATACCTCTTTGCCGTGACCGTAACCAACCGTGCGGAATACCCATGAACGATTTAGAATATCCCCGTAATTTTTTGTGTCAAGAACGCCGTTTACAGCAGTATTTCTTTCATCAATAAGGGTGTCCTTGGCATGGAAATGATAAATTGCTCCGCCCAGCGCCTTTATAGCCGATACAGGATTTATTCCCTGCCAGAAAAGATGACTTGGGTCAAAATTTGCCCCAATAATATCGCCTACAGCCTCACGCAGCCTAAGCAGAGTTTCCGGATTGTATACCACAAATCCGGGATGCATTTCAAATGCAATTTTTTCTATGCCGTGCTGCTTTGCAAATTCCGCCATATCCTTCCAGTAGGGAATAACCTTTTCCTTCCACTGCCAGTCGAGAATTTCCAGATAATCCTCCGGCCACGCGCAGGTAACCCAGTTGGGATATTTTGAATTATCGCAGTCACCCGGGCAGCCCGAGAAACCGATTATTGTATGTACGCCAAGCTCCTCGGCAGCTAAAATTGCGTTTTTGAACTGATTATGAAAATTCTCTGCAATCTCTTTATTTGGATGAAGAGGATTTCCGTGACAGCTTATAGCCGCAATTTCTATGTCATACTTTTTCAACAGGTCCTTATATGCCTTAACGGCATCCGGCTTCCCGATAAGCTGCTCCGGCTTCAAATGAACATCTCCCGGATAGCCGCCGGCTCCTATTTCGATTGCCTGAACGCCCAGGCTGTGAAGATATTTAAGTGCGTCCTCAAATCCATACTGATTGAGCACCGGATTCATAACTCCCAATTTCATTTAATTCACCTTCTCATCATAATCCTAATTTTTTCAGGTAATCATGGGAAATCTTTGCGTCTTCCATAGCAGAGCGTTCCGGATGATCGTCCTGTTCAACTATCAAATAATCGATTCCCGCCTTCTCGGCAGAAGCAATAATCGCACGTAAATCCTGAATACCGCTGCCTACCGGACGGTATTCAAAACCGTTATCGTCCTTACTTTTTGCCTCCGCATCGTTGCCGATAAGCTCGTAAACCGGTCCGCCCGCAAGCTTTTTGCAAACAAAGTCCTTTAGATGCAGAGTCTTCATTCTGCCCGAATATTTTTCAATATACTCCGACGGATTATAGCCTGCGTAATGTACCCAGCAGGTATCGATCTGCGGCATGAGCAAATCAGCCGGAATGGTTTCATACAGCCAGTCGAGAAGGAATTTCCCTTCGTATTTTTTGAATTCAAAGTCATGGTTATGATACATCATCTGTATCCCCGACGCCTTCAGCGCTTTTGCATACTCCGTAAAGTTCTTAACCGTTTCGTCCCAGCTGTCGCTGCCCTTTAACTTGTTTACATCATACCAAGGTATTGCGCAATATTTTATTCCGATTTCCTTCAGATAGTCAATAGCAGCCTGACCGTTTTTTAAATACTCGTCGCAGCCCTGGTGAACCGATATTGCCGTCAGTCCGTGCTTATCCAAAAGCTCCTTAACCTCCGCAGCCGGCTTGCCGAAAAATCCGGCAAACTCTACATAATCGTAACCCATTTCCTTAACCTTGCGAAGAGCCTCGTCCATGTCCTTTTCCATATCCTCGCGAATCGAATACAGCTGCAATCCTATTTTGAAATCTTTCATTATAATTTACCTCCTCTTCATGGAAATCTCTTATTCTTACACCCTGAAATATTTGTTAATTTGTTATATTTCCGGAACCTCCAGCTTGATTTCGGTTCCCAGCTTTGCGGACTTAACTATTCCGTCGATTATCATCTGGTTGTACAAAATCTGTGATGTGGGAACAGGCGCTTTTCCGCCCTCCTTTACAGCGTCAAGGAAGGAACGTATCTTCTTATAGAAACAGCCCGGACCGTTATCCTCAATCATAGGAATTTCCGTTTGAACCTGACTTCCGGCAACTTCATGATAAATCTTCATCGGTCCGCCGACAGAGCCGTTCCAACATTCCGTTGAAGGAATACGCAGCGAGCCATCTGTACCCATGATAATTGTATCGCCCGGTGTGTCGAGATGCATTGCCCACGCAATTCTGAAATCGAGTATAATACCGCCCTCAAGACGAATAAACCCTGCCGCAAAATCCTCTACTCCGAAAATATCAGCATATTCCGCCGGCTTTCCCTCAGCCTTGAAGTATTCCGGATTTTTGCCGAAATAATCTGACGTATACCCTGTAACGGTAAGAGGCTTCGGATATCCGATTGCATTTAGCACCATATCCAGCGAGTAGCAGCCGATATCTCCCATAGCTCCTATAACACCGGTATCCTTCTGAATAAATGTGGTGCCGAAGGGTGTGGGAATACCTCGTCTTCTTCCGCCGCCTGTCTGGATGTAATAAATCTTTCCCAGCACACCGCTTTGAACAATCTCCTTAACCTTTACCATATTCGGGTCAAGCCGAGGCTGGAAGCCGATTGAAATAATCTTTCCGCTCTTCTTTTCCGCCCTCATAATCTCCGCAGCTTCCTCTGTTGTTACGCACATTGGCTTCTCAAGCAGTACGTTCACGCCTTTATTAAGGGCATACACCGCACATTCGGCATGCGTTGCATTATATGTACATATACTTACTGCGTCCAAGTCCGTTTCCGCGTCCAGCATGGACTTATGATCGGGATAACAGCGTACACCTTCAATCTCCCATTTTTTGAAAAACGCTTCCGCTTTTCCCTCAATTAAATCCGCTCCCGCAACAATCTCAACATCGGGCATCTGTTTATACTGCTGAATATGCGCGTCGGCAATCCAGCCGGTACCTATAATTCCCACCTTCAGTTTTTTTGAAGCGTCAATGGTTTTTGCTCCCTGCTCCACATTGTAATCAAGCATATCCTTTGCCATACTCACTCATCCTTTCTCTGCGGTATACTGCCGCATTTATCTTTCACCTGTATTTTAAGACATTTTGTTGCGGAATACAAGACAATTGCACTAAAAAACAAGACAATTTGTGCTGTCTTATTTGCTAATATATTACTTCCCCCGGGCTCTTGTTTCCTGCGTCTGACGAAGTCCCTGTAAAATCCGTTTTCTGATTTGTGATATGGCGCACGGTTTTTCTTTTTTATGGGAAAAATATTGATTTATATGTCAAAAAGTGGTATAATGAATTTGTATTTTTATAAATTTAGCGAGGATATCGTTATGAACATACTTCATATGAAATATGCGGCGGAGGTCGCAAGGTGCGGATCCATAAATAAGGCAGCTGATGAGCTCCTTATGAATCAGCCTAATTTAAGCAGAGCCATTAAAGAGCTCGAAGCCTCCCTCGGCGTTGAAATCTTTATCCGAACCCCGAAAGGAATGGTTGTTACTCCCGAAGGAGAAACCTTTTTGAGATATGCGGAAAAAATTCTCAAACAGGTTGATGAGGTAGAGAGCATGTTCAGGAACAAGGATCGTCTTAAAAAGCATTTCTCCATATCGGTTCCGCGGGCAAGCTACATCTGCGAAGCTTTTTCCAATTTTTCGCTGGCGCTGAATAAGGAAACGGACGCAGAAATATTTTATAAGGAAACCAACTCCCGCCGGACTATAAAAAACATACTTGAGTCCGATTACCGCTTGGGAATAATTCGTTATGCCGAGCATTTTGACAAGTACTATAAGGATATGCTTGAGGAAAAAGGATTGGCGCACGAGCTTATCACGGAATTTTCCTATACCCTTATAATGAGTAAGGACAGTCCTCTTGCAGCACAGGAGGTCATAATCGGAAGCGACCTTGAAAAGTACATTGAAATATCCCATGCCGACCCTTTTGTCCCTTCCCTGCCCTTTGCGGAGGTTAAGCGTGAAGAACTGCCAGATAACATCAGCCGGCGTATTTTTGTTTTTGAAAGGGCAAGTCAGTTTGAGCTACTTTCAAAAAACCCCAAAACGTTTATGTGGGTGTCGCCGGTTCCCGAGAAGCTTTTATCCATATACGGTCTTGTACAGAAACCCTGCGCAAATAACGTTAAGCTGTACAAGGATCTGATTATTCACCGGAAGGATTACCGCCTATCCGATTTGGATAATATGTTTGTCGCCGAGCTGTGCAAATCCAAACGGGCGCTGTTCAGAGAAAAACCGTGACATAACATCACGTTCGCCGGACGGTATGCGGCTCCTTCACACTATGTCAGGGCTATGTCTATTAATACATTACCGATATACAATAAAAACAATTCACAATACGTAAAAAGTATGTTAAAATATTATCAAAGATTGTAAAAAATGCTGATATACCGTACATTTTGCGCATTTTCCACGGCAAAAATCAATCGGAAAATGCAAGAAATTACGGGTGTAAATAAACACAAGGAGGTTTATCAATATGGATAATGAAAGAAAAATTATTGACGGAGTTGAGGCTCTGGAAAACGCTCTGGCGGAGATTAGGGAGGCGCAGAAGGTATTTGCGACCTACACTCAGGAACAAGTGGACAAAATTTTCTTTGCCGCAGCGTCAGCCTCAAACAAGCAGAGAATTCCTCTTGCGAAAATGGCGGTTGAGGAAACGGGAATGGGCATTGTTGAGGACAAGGTCATCAAAAACAACTATGCATCCGAATACATCTACAACGCCTATAAGAATACAAAAACCTGCGGTGTAATCGAAGAGGATAAGGCATTCGGTCTTAAAAAGATTGCAGAACCGATTGGCGTTATCGCAGCGGTTATTCCGACCACAAACCCTACGTCCACGGCAATATTTAAGTGCCTTCTTGCGCTTAAGACCCGTAACGCAATTATAATTTCTCCTCATCCGAGAGCAAAAAAGAGTACTATTGAGGCGGCAAAGGTTGTCCTTGACGCAGCGGTTAAGGCAGGCGCACCCGAGGGTATTATTAACTGGATTGATGTTCCGAGCCTTGATATGACCAACCTTGTAATGAAGGAAGCGGATATTATCCTTGCCACCGGCGGTCCCGGCATGGTTAAGGCGGCATATTCTTCCGGAAAGCCTGCTGTCGGCGTTGGTGCGGGCAACACCCCTGCAATTATCGATGAAACTGCCGATATAGTTCTTGCGGTAAACTCAATCATACACTCAAAGACATTTGATAACGGTATGATTTGTGCTTCCGAGCAGTCGGTTATCGTTCACAAGAACATATATAAAGAGGTTAAAAAGGAATTTACCGACAGAGGCTGCTATTTCCTTGATAAAGACGAAACTGAAAAGGTAAGAAAAACTATCATTATTAATGGTGCGCTGAATGCAAAAATCGTAGGTCAGTCCGCTCACAAAATCGCCGAGCTTGCCGGGGTAACCGTCCCGGAATCAACTAAAATTCTTATCGGCGAGGTTGAATCGGTAGAGCTTTCCGAGGAATTTGCACATGAAAAGCTGTCACCGGTATTGGCTATGTATAAAGCAAAGGATATTGAGGACGCTTTCTCAAAAGCAGAGCATCTGATTGCCGACGGCGGTTACGGTCATACCTCTTCAATTTATCTGAACAGCACGACAGAAAAGGAAAAGCTGGCTGAATTTGCGGAAAGAATGAAGACCTGCCGTATTTTGGTTAATACCCCTTCATCTCACGGCGGTATAGGCGATTTGTACAACTTCAAGCTTGCTCCTTCACTGACCCTGGGCTGCGGAAGCTGGGGCGGAAACTCTGTTTCGGAAAATGTCGGTGTAAAGCATCTTATTAATATCAAAACTGTTGCTGAAAGAAGGGAAAATATGCTTTGGTTCAGAGCGCCTGAAAAGGTATATATCAAAAAAGGCTGCCTTCCCGTTGCTCTTGATGAGCTTAAGACGGTTATGGGCAAAAAGAGAGCGTTTGTCGTAACAGACAGATTCCTATATGAAAACGGTTACACCAAGCCGATTACCGATAAGCTGGACGAAATGGGCATTGTTCACGAAACCTTCTTCGATGTACAGCCTGACCCGACTTTGGCTTCCGCAAAGGAAGGCGCAAAGCTGATGACCGATTTCAAGCCGGATACTATCATTGCCCTGGGCGGCGGAAGCGCTATGGATGCGGCCAAAATTATGTGGGTTCTCTATGAGCATCCCGAGGCTGACTTTATGGACATGGCAATGCGCTTTATGGATATAAGAAAGAGAGTCTATACCTTCCCGAAAATGGGTGAAAAGGCATACTTTATCGCAATCCCGACCTCTGCCGGAACAGGCTCCGAGGTTACTCCCTTCGCCGTTATCACCGACGAACAAACCGGCATTAAGTATCCCCTTGCAGATTATGAGCTTCTGCCGAAGATGGCTATTATCGATACCGATTTCCATATGTCCGCACCGAAGGGACTTACTGCCGCTTCCGGTATTGACGCAGTAACTCACGCCCTTGAAGCGTACGCATCAATGATGGCTACCGACTATACCGACGGTCTGGCTGTCAAAGCGCTGCAAACAATATTTGAGTATCTGCCGAGAGCTTATGACAACGGTCAGACCGATATTGAGGCAAGAGAAAAAATGGCAAATGCAGCAACAATGGCAGGTATGGCTTTCGCCAACGCATTCCTGGGAGT
>JAQXUJ010000151.1 GCA_029219925.1 Clostridiales bacterium
TTTTTATTCCCGGAGGCTAAAAGCTGCATCGGATTTGTTTTCCGTATACCGAGAGGAGTGCAAAGGGGAATTGAAGAAGGAACACAGTTTTATCAGTACCCTTCCATGGCATACGGCGGAATTAATGAAATCTTTGCTCCGGCAGTTTTGTATCATGTCGGAAAGGTAATCGAGGACGAGGGTTATGAGGCTTTTGTTTATCGTAATACCGGAGCAAGAGGAGTTGTATCCGATATGGACGGTTCACCGGGAAACACCCTTTCTCCGGAGGAGCAGATTGAAGTTAATGAGAATGCAAAAACCTCTACGGCGCATCATCGCAGTGTACAGTTCACAAGACCGGCGCGTGAGGGCGGTGTTGCGCCGGATTTACAGTTTCAGTTCAGAATTGCAGCTGTTGCCTGCGGACTGGGCGAAATAGGATGGAGCAAAATGCTTTTGACGCCGGAATTCGGACCGCTGCAGAGAGTAGCATTCATTTTTACCGACGCTGTACTTGAGTATGACGAGATGTATTCCGGTAAGCCCCTTTGCAGAAGGTGCGGTGCCTGTGTTCGTGAATGTCCGGGCGGCTGTATTCCCGCTATTACTTCGGGCAAAACGGTCACAGTAAATCTTGATGGTAAAATCCTCGAATGGGGCGATATTGATATGTGGCGCTGCTATGCCTTTTATACGCATGCCGGAAGATATTATAATCCGTTTGTCCCCAAAGAGGTCTGGGATAAAAACGAAAACGGTGCGCTCGACCTGATGGAGGGTGTAACAGATGTTGCAAATGAGCAGGAAATTATGAAAGTCTATACGGCACTTCAAAAATATTTCCCAAGTTGGGTCGGATATAACATGGCAAAGTGCGGCGGCTGCATAAGAGCCTGTGTTTCGATACTGGAAAAGAAAGGCGGCTGTATGGAGAACAGATTTAAAAAGCCGCTAAGAACCAAAAAAGCGTGGAGGCTTGACAGATGATAGAAAAATACGAATTTTCCGGTGAAGATTTTAAGGTAATGGTGCAGTTTGAAAGCTGGAAAATCGGATTTTTAAGATACAGTGAAAGATTTTCGGAATTTAAACAGCTTGAACGTCATCTTGAAACAGACGAGGCATTTGCGCTTCTTTCCGGCGAGGCTACGCTATATACCGAAAATGAAAGAGTTACCATGGAAAAATGCAAGCTGTATAACATTCCGAAAGGTGCGTGGCATCATATAACGGTAAGTCAGGACGCAACTGTTATGGTTGTGGAAAACAGCAGCACGAATAAGGGTAATACAGAGAAAAAGAGCGTGTAACATGGAAAATGTGGGCCAGCTAATCGGCTTTGCCGC
Source organism: Clostridiales bacterium (assembly GCA_029219925.1). Lineage (GTDB taxonomy): Bacteria > Bacillota > Clostridia > UBA1381 > UBA1381 > UBA1738. Next base: position 1,329 of record JAQXUJ010000151.1, read on the forward strand.
AATGGCGGTATCAACAATAATATATTGGCAGCGCCGGCGAAAAAACAGACTTATTCTAAAGCTTACAACCGATGTTCTTTGGGCTGCGCATCATTTGATGATATTCAGTTACTCGGCGGCGGCAACAACATCTGTTGCTATATTTCGTGAGATTGTGTTTTACAATTGTGATAGAAAATGGGCAAAAAGCAAACTTTGGTGCGTTGTATTCTCCATTGTGTTTGTATTGGCGTCGCTAATGACATGGAAGGATATTTACAGTATTGTCCCGGCGGTCAGTTCAGTATTGACAACAATAGCTTTCGGAAGTAAAAAAATTACCATTACAAGAGCGTTTGCATTTTTGGCATCGGTAGGTATGCTGACTTACGGTATACATTACAACTCTATTGCAACAGTTATAAACGAATTTTTGACAGAACTATCAATTATTGCATCAATTATTATTTGTCGATCCATGAAAAGAAAGGGTGAAAAATTATGCTGACAAGTGAAAGCATAAAGAAAAAAGCGAAAGAACTCGGTGCGACAGTATGTCGTATCGGAAACATATATGATGAAGAAAATTCGCAGAGAGATCCCAAAATGATTTTGCCGGATGCAAAATGCATTATCGGGTTTGGATTTTTAGTGCCGAAAGCCCTATACAAGGCTATGGACAGAGGAAATCAATATTATACATACACAACCATAGGAGTCAAATATGAAGATGAGGAAATGGCAGAAATTTTCCTCTTGAAAATAGGCGGAATGATAGAAAATGAGGGCTATGACGCCTGTCTGCAAAAGGCGATACCAAATTTGAGAATCAAGGGTGATAAGACCACAAATCCGGAAGTATTAGATACATATGAGCTTATTCATGCTGAAGCGGTAGAGCAGGGAAAGCCTGTACCGGATGTAATCATAGATTTCGGAAAGGCGGCAAAAGCCTGCGGATTAGGCGAAGTCGGCTTGAACGGGAAGATAATAAACCGTGAATACGGACCGTTTATGAGGTATTGCTTTATCATTACTGATGCACCGCTGGAATGTGACGAGCCACTTTCGGAGGCGATATGCGACAAGTGCGGAGAATGTATAAAGGCCTGCCCGGGAAATGCGGTCAGCGAAAACGGTCTTGATACATGGCAGTGCGCGGTTTATTACAAAGGCGCGCATAAGTCAAACCCGTTTGTTACCGATGAATTTTTAAAAGACAATCCGGAGCGTGCGAAGATATTAAGCGGAGAAAAGCATTTTGACGCAGAATCGGCAAGAGAAATATACAAGGAAATGAATTTTCTGCCGAATACACAGTGGGGATACGCACCATGTCTATGCGGAAGAAAGTGTGATATTGCCTGTTACAGGCATCTGAAAGGGGAGTTTTAAGGTGAAGGACAGGATAATACAGCTTGCAAAGGAAAACGGAGCGGATATTATCGGTTTTGCTCCGGCTGAAAGATTTTCAAAGGATAATCCGATTTTTAAAATTATGCCGGAGACAAAAACGGTTATAGGACTTGCTTTCAGAATTTTGCGCGGAATATACAGAGGAATTGAGGAAGGCAGTACGTACTATCAGTATACGACAATGGCTGTCGAAAACATGGAGGAAACCATCATGCCGATGGCGCAGCTGAAGGTTGCCATGATGCTGGAGGAAAACGGATTTCTTGCACTGCCGCAAAGACGGCATCAGCAGATTATGGCAGAGGATAACAGTACTAACCCCGAGGTTGCGTATGACGCAGTATACAGAAACAGAACATCCGAGGTGCAGATTGATTTTTTGGATACAGCACTAAAGTGCGGATTGGGTGAAAAAGGACTTGATAATTCACTTTTAACTGATGACTTCGGACCGATGGTGCGCTATTGCTTTATTTTAACCGACGCGGAAATTGAGCCGACAGAGGAGGTATCACCGCATCTATGCGATAAATGCGGAAAATGCATTAAGGCATGTCCGGGCGGAGCGATTGATGAAAACGGAAATGTCGATCCATGGCAGTGTGCTGTCTATTATAACGGAGCTAACGGAACCAAAAATCCGTTTATGCCGCCGGAAGCATTCGACGGCTTTGATAACAGACTGGAGATTATTGCGGGCGAGGCAAAGGTGACGCCTGAAACGGCGAAAAAAATTCTTGATAAAATATATTTTTATCCGCCGGCACAGCATGCTTATCAATGTTCGATATGCGGACG
>JAQXUJ010000152.1 GCA_029219925.1 Clostridiales bacterium
GTTTCTGGCATAAATTTCTTTACGATATAGGCGTTGTTCCCACAAAGGAGCCGTACATGAAGCGTACCTCACACGGTATGATACTCGGCGAAAACAATGAGAAAATGTCGAAATCACGCGGAAATGTCGTAAATCCCGATGAGGTTGTGGACGAGGTCGGAGCGGACGCGTTCAGAACCTATGAAATGTTTATCGGCGCGTTTGACCAGGCAACGCCGTGGTCACAGCAGGGACTGCGCGGCTGCTACAAGTTTTTGGAGCGCGTATGGAATATACAGGATATGCTGAACGGCGAAAAGGGCTATTCGGAAGAGCTTGAAAAGGATATTCATAAGACAATCAAAAAGGTGAGCGAGGATTTCGAGAGAATGAAATTCAATACCGCCATTGCCGCAATGATGAGTCTTGTAAACGCATTCTATAAAAAGGGCAGCGTAACCAAGGGCGAATACCGTATTCTGATTACCCTTTTAAATCCGGTTGCTCCGCATATTACCGAGGAGCTTTGGGAAAAATACGGGAACACCGAGCTTTTGGCGCTTACACCGTGGCCGGAATTTGACGAGGCTAAGACGGTGGACGACGAGGTGGAAATCGCTGTGCAGATTAACGGTAAAATTAAGGATAAACTGACCGTTCCCGCCGACGCCGACAGAACCGAGCTTGAGAAGCTTGTTCTTGACAGCGCCCGCATTAAGGAGCTTACCCGGGACAGAAATATCGTTAAGGTAATCTGCGTTCCCGGCAAGCTGGTTAATATTGTGGTTAAATAACGGTTTATACAAAGGAAAGAGGTAATTTTTATGGCAAAGGGTAACATATCGGTTAATTCGGAAAATATTTTTCCGGTTATTAAAAAGTGGCTGTATTCCGACAAGGATATTTTCCTTCGTGAGCTGGTATCCAACGCATGCGACGCCGTAACAAAGCTGAAAAAGCTCGCCGGCATCGGTGAAGCTAAGCTTGACGATAATGAACAGTTCCGCATTGACGTTATTATCGATAAGGATAAAAAACAGCTTATCGTCGAGGATAACGGCATCGGTATGACTAAGGAAGAGGTTGAAAAGTACATCACCGATATTGCTTTTTCCGGTGCGGCTGACTTTTTGGAAAAGTACAAGGACAAGGACGATAAGGACGCACAGATTATCGGTCACTTCGGTCTGGGATTCTATTCTGCTTTCATGCCCAGCGAAAAGGTTGAAATTGAAACCCTGTCCTATCAGGAAGGTGCAAAGGCGGTTAAATGGTCCTGCGACGGCGGTATGACGTATGAAATTGACGAATGTGACAAGAATACAAGAGGTACAAAAATTACTCTGACTATTGCGGAGGATTCCAAGGAATTTCTTGAGGAATACACCGTAAGAAGCGTCCTGACAAAGTACTGTGCTTTTATTCCGGTTGAAATTTATCTTACCGTAGTCGGCAAGGAGCCGGAAAAGGACAAGGACGGCAATGAAATCCAGCCGTCACCTATCAACGACACCACTCCTCTTTGGATGAAGGCGCCCAAGGACTGCACAGATGAGGAATACAAGCAGTTCTATACCAAGGTGTTCGCCGACTTTAACGAGCCGCTGTTCTGGATTCATCTGAACGTGGATTTTCCGTTCAACCTGAAGGGTATTCTGTATTTCCCGAAAATTAATCACGAATTTGCCGCAAATGAGGGGCAGATTAAGCTGTTTAACAATCAGGTTTTTGTTGCGGATAACGTGAAGGAGGTTATACCTGAATTTCTGATGCTGCTTAAGGGCGTTATCGATTGCCCCGACCTTCCGCTTAACGTTTCCCGCAGCTTTTTGCAGAACGACGGCTATGTCAAGAAGATTTCGGCGCATATTACAAAGAAGGTTGCCGATAAGCTGAAGGAAATTTATACAAAGCAGCGAGAGGACTACAACCGCTATTGGGAGGACATTAACGTCTTTATCAAGTACGGCTGTATGCGTGATGAAAAATTCTACGAAAAGGTTAAGGACTTCATTATTTACAAAAATCTGGACGGAAAATATCTGACCCTGACGGAATACCTTGACGGCAAGGATAAAAAGGACGTTTTCTATGTTTCGGACGAGAATTTGCAGTCCCAGTATATAAACATGTTCCGCAGCCAGGGACTTGACGCGGTAATTCTGCCCACTATGATGGATACACATTTTATATCCTTTATCGAAATGAAGGAGGAGGGCGTTAAGTTTAAGCGCATCGATTCCTCTGTTGAGGAAACCTCCTCCGAGAGTACCCTCTCCGATGAGGAAAAAACCAAGCTGACCGATGAATTTAAGGCTGCCGTCGGCGACGACAAGCTTAAAATTGAGGTTCAGGCTCTTAAAAATGAGGAAACACCGGCGATTATTCTTCTGTCGGAGGAATCACGGCGTATGAAGGAGATGTACCGCTCCTACGGTCAGCAGTTTGCAGGCATGAGCGACATGTTCAAGGATGAATTTACCCTTGTGCTTAACTCGGAAAACAAGCTCATTAAAAGCATTGACGGCATGGACGGGGAGAACAGAAAGACTCTCTGCGAGCATATCTACGACCTGGCTATGCTGTGCCATAAGCCGCTTTCGCCGGAACAGATGACAAAATTTGTTGAAAGATCTAATAAATTGATGGAGAAGTTGATTTAATGGATATATTGACTGCAGCCGCATATTTTATAATATATGCGTTCCTGGGCTGGTGTGCCGAGGTTGCCTTTGCGGCATTGGTACAGGGCGTCTTTGTCAACCGCGGTTTTCTGAACGGCCCGGTTTGCCCTATTTACGGCTTCGGTATGCTCATTATCATTACCGTGCTTGAGCCGCTGAAAAGTAACATTTTTCTGCTGTTCGCCGCCTCGGTGGTGCTGACAAGCGCCCTTGAGTGGATTACGGGCTTCGTGTTGGAACGGCTATTCCATGAAAAATGGTGGGATTATTCTAACATGCCCTTTAATCTGAACGGCTATATCTGCCTGGGATTTTCGCTGCTTTGGGGGCTTGCCGGAGTGTTCGTAATCAAGCTCATTCACCCGATGGTTGCGGCGGTTGTGGGCTTTCTGCCGAAAGTTCTGCTGATTGTCCTGCTTTCGGTGTGCTTTTTGATTTTGCTGACCGACATTATTCTTACGGTCATGGCAATACTTCGGATTAAGCGCCATACAAAAAGGGTTGACGAGCTGGAAAAACGCATGCGCAGACTGTCCGACGGCATCGGCGAGCATATTTCCGGCGGCGTTGTTAACGTTATGAAAAAGAAACCCGAATGGGAAAAAACCTTCGAGGAATTGAAGGAAGGCTATAAAAAAACTTCCGAGCATCCGCTTAACCGGCGTCTTTTGAAGGCGTTTCCTAATCTTGATAAGCTCAAAAAAACCGAGTCAATGGAACGCATTAAACGTATGATTGCCTCTATAAGCGAAAAACCGGGCAAGTAATTTATGCAGCAAGGAGATGTCTATAATGCGTAAAACCAAAATTATATGCACAATAGGTCCGTCAAGCAGCGATGAGAAAACCTTCGCCGATATGTGCAGAGCCGGACTTAATGTTGCACGGCTTAATTTCTCCCACGGTACCCACGCCGAACATCAGGAGAAGATTGATATGATTAAAAAGGTTAGGGAGGAACTTAACCTTCCCATTGCCATTATGCTGGATACAAAGGGACCCGAATACCGTATCGCTACCTTTAAGGAAGGGAAGGTAACCCTTTCCGACGGCGACAGCTTTACCTTTACAACACGCCAGGTGGAGGGCGATAAATCCCGGGTAAGCGTTAACTATGACGGTCTTGCCAAGGATTTGGCAATAGGAGATAAAATCCTTGTAAACAACGGTCTTGTTATCTTTGAGGTTAAAGAAAAAACCGATACCGATTTAATTTGTACCGTCCTTGCCGGCGGCGAGCTGTCCAACCGGAAAAGTATGAGCTTCCCCGGGAAAGTCCTTAAAAAAGAGTATCTTTCAGAGCAGGATAAGGAGGATTTGCTGTTCGGAATTAAGAATGACGTGGATTTTATCGCCGCCTCCTTTGTGTCAAACAGAGATGATATTCACAAGCTGCGCCAATTCGTTTGTGAAAACGGCGGCGAAAATATCGACATTATTGCTAAAATAGAAAACCGTGACGGTGTTAACAATATTGATGAAATCTGCGAGGAATGTGACGGTATCATGATTGCCAGAGGGGATTTGGGCGTGGAGGTGCCCTTTGCGGAGCTGCCCTCTATTCAGAAATATCTGATTACCAAGTGCCGCATGCTCGGAAAACGTGTAATTACCGCCACCGAAATGCTGGAATCCATGATTCACAATCCACGGCCTACCCGTGCGGAAATTTCCGACGTGGCCAATGCCGTTTACGACGGCACCAGCGTCGTTATGCTGTCGGGCGAATCCGCAGCCGGAAAATATCCGGTGGAAACCGTCCGCACCATGGCGGAAATCGTTGAGGAAACGGAACAGCATATTCACTATGAAAAACGTTACTCTGCCGGTGAGTTTCAGATTAAAAATCAGCTGGACGCAATTTCACACGCAACCTGCGGCATGGCTATCGATATAAAAGCAAAAGCTATCGTTGTAAGCTCGGTGTCCGGAATAACGGTGCGCATGGTGTCACGGTTCCGCGCTCCCGTGGATATTATCGGCATGGCTATCAGCAAAAAGGTTTGGTATAAGCTGGCGCTTTCATGGGGAGTCACACCGGTCCTCAGTCAGCGGTTTGATTCCACCGACGTTTTGTTCTATCATGCGTGCAAACAGGCGCAAGAGGTACTGGGACTGGAAAAGGGCGACAGCATAGTTATGACCGGCGGCAGAACCGACGGCCGTTCCGGCAATACCAATATTATTAAAATAGAAACCATATAAAATAAGCGGCGATTACCGTTATTTCCGGATAGGAAATATGACCGGGATGCCGCTTTTTTTTGACAATCGGAAAAACCGGCTACGACATCATTCGTCACAGCCGGTTTTTGCGGAATATTCAAGTTATATAATTTCAATCTGGCACATCTTCATTGCGGAAAGAGCGTTCTCGTGGCTTTCGGGCGTAACCCCCGCACAGCATGCGGCGTTAACCGATATTTTCGTCTCCGGCAGATATGCCTTTAACAGCAGAGCATTTGAGATTACGCATATGTCGGTGCATAGTCCCACAAGCTCTATTTCGGTATAATCGCCGTCGGCAATGTAATTTGCCAGTTCAATGCTTCCGAATGTGGGCTTCTCAAAAATTCTTCGGTGTTCGGATAGTGACTCGATTTTTTTGTTCAGTTTCCAGCCCTCACTGCCTCTGATACAATGCTGAACGGGCAGATTTTTTCCTTCCTGCGTGAGTAGGTAAATGCTTGCATGCGTGTCCATGGTGAAAACAACCTCTCCTTCAAAGCTCTCTATCCTATCGGCAACCTTGTCCACGATTTTCTGCGCCTCCGCCGTTCCAAGCGAACCGGTTATAAAATCGTTCTGCATGTCAATTACCACTAAAATTTTACTCATAATAACCCCTCTTCCTTTGCCATGCAGCGGAATTGGTTTTCCGCCGTCTGTTATTTCCATATATATTATATACCACATTTTTGCTTAAATTTCAAGCTATATCCGGCAAAATTGGTATAAAACCACCATTTACGGGAGATAATAGTAAAAAAGAAAAGGAGAGATGAGCATGTTCAGAGGAAAGGTTGTAATTGTCGGAGCAGGCGCGGTGGGTGCCACAACGGCGTTTACATTGATGCTGGGCGGATTGTTCCAGGAAATTGTACTAATAGATATTAACCGCGACAAGGCTGAGGGCGACGCCCTTGATATTGCCCATGGCGTGTCCTTTGTGAAGCCCGTTACCGTTAAATCGGGCGATTACAGCGAGTGCAAGGAGGCGGATATTGTTATAATCACCGCCGGTGTTCCGCAAAAGGGCGGTCAGACACGGCTTGACCTTTTAAAGGACAACGTGGCGCTTTTTAAAAAAATCGTCAAAAGCATAATGGAATACGCACCCTCAGACGTTATTCTCATGACCGTTTCAAACCCTGTGGATATTCTGACCTACGTGACCTACAGGCTTTCGGGATTGCCTAAAAATCAGGTGATTGGCTCCGGTACCGTTCTCGATACCTCAAGACTGAAATACATGATAAGCCGTAAAACCGGCGTCGACGCACGAAACTGCCATACCTACATTATCGGTGAGCACGGTGACAGCGAGGTTGCGGCATGGAGCGTGACAAATATAGGCGGCATGACTATGCAGGAATTCTGCAAGTATACGGGCAAATGCGATCTTAACGACTTGGATAAAATGTATAATGAAGTAAAAAATTCCGCTTATGAAATAATTGACAAAAAGGGTGCTACCTATTACGCTATTGCTGTCGCTGTCGCAAGAATATGCGAGTGTATCGCCGGTGATGAAAATTCGATTCTGACCGTGTCGGGAATTTTTGAGGGCGAATACGGAATAAGCGGCGTTGCGCTGTCCGTACCCACAATGGTCGGAGGAAACGGCGTGGAACGTATTTTTGAGGTTCCCTTCTCTAAAGAAGAAATGAAGGGGCTCAGAGACTCTGCCACAACTCTTTCCGACCTGCTTCGGGAAATAAAAATGTAGGTTTGATGTGTTCGGCTGCGCCGCTGAAGTCTTACTTCTTATCGGATTTATGATTTATGTAGCCGGAAAGATATCATGCCGGGGATGTACGGGTTTTAATGTAAAAAAGACGCTGCCCACCGCAGCGTCTTTTTTGACGGATAACTGTAAAGCCGTTCTCGTGATACCTTTGCATACGTCCTGCATGCTGCGGAAATACACTACATAACAATATCCAGCAGAAATACCGCACTTAGTATAACCAGCACAATGTGCAGGTATACAAGCAGATTGATTTTTGAATACCGCTCTTCCTCCTTAAGCCGCTTCACGCTTTTCATAAGAACCAGCGCCATGCCGCAGATTATCGCCGGAAAAAAGAAAAATCCCAGCAGCACACCGCCGTTTTTTGTGTAGTGCAGAATAAAATCCAGCACAATTATAAAATACGCTAGACCGCTTACAAGCGAAAAAACAAGACCGCCGTATTTTGTATTAAAGATTTTGCCTACTCCGTACATTGCCTGCCTCCCATTTTTATTACATCAAGTATACCATAATTGCTCCGTAAAATCAAGCTAAACCGTATGCGCTGAGCGAATTTTGACACATTATGCTGAAAATTAGAGAATATTTATAAATTTGGGCAAAAGTTATCATAATCTGTTGGTAAAATTGTATAAAATTATCCTTGACAATATTTGAAAGTAATGGTATAATTTGAATATGCTCATAAGGTCGGAGGTTTGCATGATGGACAAGATTAAGGAGAATTCACTGTGCAGTCTTTCCGATGAAGAGGTTGCTGTTCTCGCTCAAAACGGCAGCAACGCTGCCTTTGACCATATTATTGCCCGATACCGTAACTGCGTGTACGGCAAGGCTAACACCTACTTTCTCGCCGGAGGTGAAAAGGAGGACGTTATTCAGGAGGGCATGATTGGACTTTACAAAGCCGTTATGGAATTTAAAAAGGACGGCGGCAGCTCCTTTGCGCATTTTGCTAATGTGTGTATTTCCCGGCAGATTATCTCCGCTGTTAAGGCTGCCGGACGGAAAAAGCATATCCCCCTTAATTCCTATATTTCTCTCGACAAGGAAGAGGAAAATGATAACGACGATCTCTCCTGTATCCTGGAGGACGAGGGGCAAAATCCCGAAAAAATTGTCATTAATCAGGAAAACCTTTGGGGAATTGAACGCAAAATTAACCATGCACTGAGCAAATTGGAGCTTCAGGTTTTTATGTACTACACCGAGGGTATGTCATACGACGAGATTTCCGAGCTTTTGGATAAGCCCCGAAAAAGCGTTGACAACGCTCTGCAGCGCGTGAAAAAGAAGCTGGCGGACGTTTTGGAAGGTAAATAACCGTTTGTAGCTTAAAGAAAAGCGGCGCGTTATGCGTGTATAGGGGTGCGAGTCCCTTCGGGCGGATAAGAAAAATTTTTAAGTAATTCAAAAGTGAGGGAATTAACAATGTACGAAGACAAAACTTTAATCTGTAAGGACTGCGGACAGGAATTTATTTTTTCCGCCGGCGAACAGGAATTTTACGCGGAAAAAGGGTTCCAGAACGAGCCTACACGCTGCAAGGATTGCAGAGTGGCAAGAAAAAACCGCATCAGAGAAAACAAGGAAATGTATGAAATTACATGCGCTGACTGCGGAAAGGTTGACAAGGTTCCGTTTATGCCCAAAAATGACAGACCTGTTTATTGCAGCGAGTGCTTTGAAAATCACAGGGGCTGATATCTTGCTTTTGGATTAGACCGTATTGCTTTTGGGACGGAATGTCCGATTAAGAGAGAATTAAAACATGCCGTGCATGCCTTTACGCAAATCTGCGAAAAGGTATTCGCGGCATGTGTTTTTACAGACTCTTTTTAAGTCTCCACTATTAATATTCTTTATAAATCCGGGTTATTTTTGTAACCTTCATGGAATTTTCATCAATCTCAAATTCGGCTCCGCAGAACTGACCTCTGCCGTCTGCCACCGTGAATTTCTGCGGCATACCGTTTAAAAAACGGTTTACGATTGTCTGCTTATCAAGCCCCAGAACCGATACCGTCGGCCCGGTCATGCCTAAATCGGTGATATATCCCGTACCCTTCGGCAAAATTTTGCTGTCCGCCGTCTGAACGTGGGTATGCGTCCCGAAAACGGCGGTGACCCTTCCGTCCAGATAATATCCCAGCGCCATTTTTTCGCTTGTAGCCTCCGCATGGAAGTCGACCAGTATTATGTCGCATTTCGGCTTAAGCCGCTGAATTTCCCGGTCAGCCGAAAAAAACGGCGATGATGCGGCGGATTGCAGGTATGTTCTGCCGATTAGATTTATCACTCCCACACGCAGTCCGTTTCTTGCCGCTGCGATTACGCTGCCGGAGCCGGGGACGTCGCCTTCAAAGTTGGCGGGACGTATCACGTTGTCATTGTATCGCATTACCGTCTCTATGTCCGGGCAGCCCCAGGCATGATTTCCCATGGTGAAAACGTCAATTCCGACAGCCGATAGCTGTTCATACACCGGCTTGGACAATCCTCTGCCATGGGATGCGTTTTCTGCGTTGGCTATTATAAAATCATATTTACCGCCTATGCGGTCAAGCTCTTCTTCAACGATATTTCTGCCGGTACGTCCGAATATGTCGCCGATTGTAAGGATTTTCATAAAAATTTCGCCTTTCGTTAAAAAACGGTTATCATTAGGATAACCGTTTTCATTAAAATTATTTTGCAAAGTCAATTGCACGGGTTTCACGGATCAGGCTGACCTTAATCTGTCCCGGATATTCAAGCTCGGATTCGATTTTCTTGACAATATCTTTTGCCACCAAAATCATTCCGGCGTCATCAACAACCTCCGGCTTAACCATAATTCTGATTTCACGTCCCGCCTGGATTGCGTAGGATTTTTCAACTCCGTTAAACTCGTTGGCAATCGCCTCAAGCCGCTCCAGACGCTTAATATAGTTTTCAATATTCTCGCGCCGCGCACCCGGTCTTGCCGCGCTGATGGCGTCTGCCGCCTGAACCAGCTGGGCAATAAGAGTCTGCGCCTCCACGTCTCCGTGATGCGCCATGATGGCATGAATGACGTCCTTGTTTTCCTTATATTTCTTGGCGATATCCGCGCCGATGGTGACATGGGAGCCTTCAATCTCGTGGTCCACCGCCTTGCCGATGTCATGCAGAAGTCCCGCACGCTTTGAAAGCGGAATATCTACGCCCAGCTCACCTGCCATAACTCCTGCCAGATGCGCCACCTCAACCGAATGACGAAGCACATTCTGCCCATAGCTCGTGCGGAACCGCAGGCGTCCGAGAAGCTTGATAAGCTCGGGATGCAGCCCATGCACGCCCGTTTCAAAAGCGGCGGATTCGCCCTCCTGCTTAATTACCGCATCAACCTCTTTTTTTGATTTTTCAACAAGCTCTTCTATTCTTGCCGGATGAATACGCCCGTCAATAATCAGCTTTTCAAGAGCCAGCCGCGCAACCTCCCGACGTACCGGGTCGAAGCTTGAAAGTATAACCGCCTCCGGCGTGTCGTCGATAATAAGGTCGACGCCGGTAAGCGTTTCTAATGTACGGATATTGCGTCCCTCACGGCCTATAATTCTGCCCTTCATCTCGTCCGAAGGCAGCGCCACAACAGAAACGGTGGTTTCTGCCACATGATCTGCCGCTATCTTTTGAATTGAGGTTGCAACAATGTTTTTTGCCTTTTGCTCTGCTGTGTCTTTTGCTTCCTGCTCAATTTCTTTAACCTTAATCGCAGCTTAGTGCCTTGACTCCTGCTCCAAATCCTGTATCAGGATACTCTTTGCCTCCTGCTGCGACATGCCGGATATTCGTTCCAGTTCGGAAACCTGCTTCTTCTTGATTTCCTCCAATTCGGCTGATTTCCTGTCATAATCCTTGATTTTCTGATTTAAAGACTGATCCTTTTTTTCAAGGGCCTCGGTCTTTCTGTCAAGATTTTCCTCTTTTTGATTAATTCTTTTTTCCTGAATAGATAATTCACGTCTGCGATCCTTGATTTCCGCGTCCAAAACCGAACGGAGCTTCTGATTCTCCTCCTTAGCTTCAAGCGTTATTTCACGGGCTTTCGCTTTTGCGTTTTTTCTCGCCTCTTCCACAATGCTTTTCGCCTTCTCCTCGGCAGAACCGAACTCTGCTTCGGCTATCTTTTTTCGGTATGATATTCCAAATCTAAACGATACTATGTTCAGTACCGCAAATATGACCGCAAGGATTATTAATATAATCTCTAATGTGTCCATCTTGTCCACCCCCGTTTTCAATAATTTTTTAAAATTGGGGATATTGAATATATGTATATTATAAAATATTTATTTTCATAAACTACTATTAAAAATTCAACATTCCCAATAGCATAGTTTAAAGAAACAACAAGCATATTATTATTTTATCCTATTTTCAATCGTATGTCAAGAGGGTTTTCAAAACAAAATTAATCTTTCCGGCGGCATTAGGCTTCGTGAAAAAGGGTGGTAATATTTATTTTAATATCGGAAATACTGTAGAAGAGTGTTTTACAGAGTAAAAAATTGTCAAATTATACAAAAAATTTAACACAAAATTTACATTATTAGTATTTACTGCATAAATATAATGTGATATAATATTATTAACACATATACATACAAGGGAGGACACGCTTAATGCCATTAGCTGATGAAAAAAACTGGGCGGGAATTGATGAATTTCAGCTTTATTTATATAACGAGGGAACAAATTTTCAATCATACGAAATGCTGGGACCGCATAAAATAGATGAAGGATGGAGGTTTGCCGTTTGGGCTCCGAAGGCCAAGTCTGTGGCTCTTGTCGGTGACTTCGACGGCTGGCGCGGGAAGGACAGGCTTTTGCAGTCAATCGGTACTACCGGCGTTTGGTACGGGGTTTTTGACGATATAGAAGAGGGTATGCTCTACAAGTACGCCATTACCGGCGCCGACGGAAAAACCGTCTTAAAGGCTGACCCCGTAGCCTTTTGCGCCGAGCTGCGCCCCAATACCGCTTCGGTTGTGCGGGATATACCGCACTATAAATGGACCGACTCAAAATGGATTGCCCGTAGAGAAAAAACTCCCGTTTATGACAAACCTATGAATATTTATGAGGTTCATGCGGCATCATGGAAAACCCATGAGGACGGCAGCCTTTATTCCTACAGGGAGCTTGCCGACAGCCTTATTCCGTATGTGAAGTCCATGGGCTATACCCATATCGAAATGATGCCTCTTCTGGAATACCCTTATGACGGCTCATGGGGATACCAGGTGACCGGATATTTCGCCGCAACGTCACGCTACGGCGAGCCGGAGGGGCTGATGTATCTTGTGGACAAGTGTCACAAAAACGGCATCGGCATCATTATGGACTGGGTACCCGCACATTTCCCCAGGGACGCCCACGGACTGTACCGCTTCGACGGTACCGCAACATATGAGTACGCCGACCCGCGGCTCGGCGAACACAAGGACTGGGGGACGATGGTTTTCGATTACTCTAAAAGCGAGGTTGTGTCCTTCCTTTTGTCGTCGGCATTTTTCTGGGTAAAGGAATATCACTTTGACGGTCTCCGCGTGGACGCGGTTTCCTCCATGCTTTACCGCGATTACAGCCGTAATTACGGCGAATGGATTGCCAATAAGTACGGCGGAAACCAAAACCTTGAAGCTATCAGCTTTCTTCAAAATCTTAATAAAATTATGTTCGCCAAATTCCCCAATATCCTTATGGTGGCGGAGGAATCGACAGCATGGAGCATGGTTACAGGCCCTGCCGATAAGGGCGGACTCGGCTTTAATTATAAGTGGAATATGGGATGGATGAACGATACCTTAAAATATATGTCCATGGACCCGTATTTTCGTAAACCAAATCACGACCTGCTGACCTTCGTCATGTGCTACGCATACTCGGAAAATTTTATTCTGCCGCTGTCCCATGATGAGGTAGTGCACGGTAAAAAATCACTTATCGATAAAATGTACGGCTCATATGAGGAAAAGTTCTCGGGGTACAGGACGCTTCTTGCGTATTATCTGTCCCTTCCCGGAAAAAAACTGATGTTCATGGGCGGTGAGTTCGGGCAGTTTATTGAATGGCGCTATGACGAGAGCCTTGAATGGCATCTTTTAAAGCTCGAGCCCCACAAAAGGCTGCACGAATATGTGCGTGAAATAAATAATTTCTATCTGGAAAATGAGCCGTTGTGGCAAACAGACCAAAGCTGGGACGGCTTTAAATGGCTTAATGAAAAGGACAGGGATAATTCCGTCCTGTCCTATATGCGAATTGCTAAAAACGGCGATAAAATTATTGTCTGCGCCAACTTTACGCCCGTTGACCGGAAAAAATACAGGATTTATGTGCCGGCAGACGGCGAATACGAGGTTGTAATTGATACCGACTGGAAACGGTTCGGCGGACAAACCGCTGCTCGCTGCAGAAGGTACAAGGCAAAGCCATGTACCGACAGTGATAATTTTTCATATATGATTGAGGCAAATATTAAGGGATTATCCTGCCTCTATATCACCCCCTGCAAAAAATAAGCGTCGCATCTCACCGTCATTCGGGGCTTGAAGTACACAAGTACGACGTCGCCCCTGCATGACGGCAATCTGCTCGCTTCTTTTTCGCAGGGAGCAGGAAAGCGCCGCATGTCACCGTCATTCGGAGCTTGAAGTACACAAGTACGACATCGCCCCTGCATGACGGCAATCTGCTCGCTTCTTTTCCGCAGGGAAGGGGAATGCGCCGCAGCTTATATTTGCGGATTTAGGCATACAATGTGCATGGCTGTTTGCCACAGAAAACGGCTTTTTTGGGAAGGTACTTGATATAAGAATTTTGTTCCGCCATGGGGCGGAGGAATGGAGGAATATATTATAATGAATGTAAAGGACTGTGTAGCGATGATTTTGGCAGGCGGACAAGGCAGCCGCTTGGGTGCGCTTACCAAGAATGTCGCAAAGCCGGCTGTACCGTTCGGCGGTAAGTACAGGATTATTGACTTCCCGTTGTCCAATTGTGTACATTCGGGAATTGATACCGTGGGGGTTCTGACCCAATATCAGCCGCTGGAGCTGAATACCTATATAGGAAACGGAAGTCCCTGGGACTTGGACAGAAATCACGGCGGAGTATATGTGCTGCCGCCTTATCAGAGTGCAAAAGCCGGTGAATGGTACAAAGGCACGGCTAATGCAATTTATCAAAACCTTAGCTTTTTGGACAGGTTTAACCCTAAAAATGTTCTTATCTTATCCGGCGACCACATATATAAAATGCATTACGGAGAAATGCTTGAGGTACATGAAAATTCCGGTGCAGCGGCAACTATTGCTGTCATGCCGGTGCCATGGGAGGAGGCAAGCCGCTTCGGCATTATGAATGTGGACGACAGCGGTGCAATTACCCAGTTTGAGGAAAAACCCGCTGAACCTAAGAGTAATCTTGCCTCTATGGGAATTTATATATTTGATTATCAGACCTTGAAACGCTATCTTGAGGATGATGAGAGAAATCCTGAATCCTCCAATGATTTCGGCAAGAATATTATCCCCACAATGCTTCAAAACGGGGAAAAAATGGCGACCTATCGCTTCGAAGGCTACTGGAAGGACGTGGGCACCATACAAAGCCTGTGGGAGGCGAATATGGACTTGATTGACACGCCGCCCAAGTTTGAGATTAACGACAGCAAATGGAGCATCTATTCCCGAAATACCGCACTTGCGCCGCAGTATACCGGGAAAAATGCTAAAATTACAAACAGCACTGTCACACAGGGCTGCATGGTATACGGCAGCGTGAATCATTCGGTTATTTTCTCCAATGTGGAAATCGGCGAGAACGCACAGATTTCCGATTCGGTCATTATGCCGGATGTGAAAATCGGCAAACACGCCGTTATTAACAAGGCTGTTATCGGAACCGGCGCAGTAATCGGCGACGGAGCTGTTCTGGGAATTAACGAGGACGCCGAAAGCCGGTACATTTCCGGAATGTGCACTCACGGAATCGTGCTCGTGGAAAGCGGTGCGGTCATTGAAGCCGGTGCGGACATTCCCAAATGCTCCATGGTGGAAGCTGACTGACAAGGGGGTATATGAAATGATAGACGCAATGGGAATAATAGTTGCCAGCAATATAAGCATACCGCCGCTTACCGATGTACGGAGCGCAACGGCACTGCCTATTGCCGGCGGCTACCGAATTATAGATTTTGTTCTTTCCAGTATGGCTGACGCCGGCATACAGAACATCGGCGTTGCTACCGAGGCGAACTATTCGTCGCTTATGGACCATATTAAATCGGGTGCGCCCTGGGATTTGAACCGTAAAAATTACGGTCTTAACATCCTGCCGCCCAACATCGGCCGCAAAAACGGCTATGAGGTAATCCGCGGCGACCTGGATATCCTTGCCGGAATTAAGGAATTTATCCGCAGAAGCCGTCAGACCTATGTGATTTTGTCGCTGGGCAATAATATTTACAATATCGATTTTGAAAAGGTGCTGAATGAGCATATCGAAAATCAGGCGGATATTACCATTATTTATAAGGATATGAAATCGCTGGGAGAAAAGGAGCTGTCCCGCTTTACGCTCCTTGACGTGGACGAAAATAACTGCGTTACCGATATTGAGGTTTGCCCATACTATCCTAAGTCCACCTGCGCCGGAATCGACGTTTTCGTCATGGAAAAGGCGCTCCTGGAAAGCATTGTGGACGAATGCTCGGCACGGGGCAGTCACGATTTTATCAAGGACGCCATTGCACAGAAATTATCCGGACTGCGGGTGTTCGGCTATGAACACAGCGGATATACCGATAAAATCGACAGCATGAAATCCTACTTTAATAATAATATGAAATTTTTGAACGAGGATTTGCAGAAGGAACTGCTTCACTCCGACCTGCCCGTTTACACCAAAAACCGTGACCTGCCGCCGTCACGCTACGGCTCCGGTGCGGTGGTGGTAAATTCCTATATATCCGACGGCTGCGTTATTGAAGGCACGGTTATTGACAGCGTTCTTTCCGGCAACGTTATTGTTAAAAAGGGCGCCGTTGTCAAAAATTCAATCCTTATGCAGAGCGATGTTATCGAGGAGGACGTAAATCTTGAATACGTCGTGCTTGATAAGGAGGTTACCGTGACCGCCGGTCGGAAGCTTATCGGTCAGGAAAATTATCCCCTGCCCGTGGCAAAGGGAACCGTTATTTAAGGGAGGAATTTTTCCTCCCTTTTTTCTTTTTGGGTTTGTAATGTAATTGCAATAATTGACAGAAAACCTGTTGACTTTTTACAATTAATTTAATATCGTATAATTAACCTATAAGTTTAAGAGTGAGGATGAAAAAACGTGGCTTATGGTAGGACAGCAGCGTGATATTTATAATACTGCCACGACCGGCGTAACGAGCGATAATCTCGGTAATCCTTTTGTGAATTATCATACAGGCGCAGATTATACCTGGACCGTGAATGTTTCGAACGGTCAGCTGGATATAACTGTTATTTCCGGCTCAAAGGAATGGTCATATACCTATAAGGATTCCGGGCTTTCAGATATGATGTCCGGCAGTAAATATGCCGTTGCAATGGTTGCCAAGGGCGACGGCGGCTCTGTCTTCAAGAAGGCGGAAATCTGGGGAACACCGGTTTACGACCTTGTTAAGGACAACGGCGACGGCACTGTTACCGCAACGGTTCAGGAAGGCATTTACAGCAGCACGAATATTAATGCCGTAATCGCATTCTATGACGCTGGCGGAAATATGGTTTCAAGCGAAACAATCACTTCAGACGGAAGTCAGACAATAACGCAGACTTTCAGTATGCCGGCAGGCGCGGCAACCGTTAAGGGCTTCGTTTTTGACGGCGACCCGAAAAACGGCGACCTGTTAAACGCGGTTTCATATGAAGATGAAATTTCCGACGAAACAGCAAACCCCGTTAAAGTTGCCTGCGTAGGCGACAGCTTAACCGAGGGTCACGGTTCATCGAATAACAGTAGATATTCATACCCGGCTCAGCTCCAGCGTTTGCTCGGCAGAGGCTATGAGGTTAAGAATTTCGGCATAGGCTCAAGAACAGTCTGCAATACAGACAATGGTGGCGGTCTTCGGTATATTGATTATGTTGGTGCATATGCAGGTCAGAAGACGTGGAATACATCCGCTGAGTATACGGTTAAAGATGAAAACGGCAACGAGGTTAAGAATACCGTTTATGCTGATGAAACCAAGGCGTCCATATATTCAGACAGCAAGACCTTCAACCCGAATATTGTTGTAATCATGCTTGGCACAAACGACAGAGGCATTATATCGGAGTCTGCAAGACAGGCCGAATTTGAAGAAGTTTACGGCTTTATGATTGATGAATATAAGACTCTCGGCGCTGATGTTTACGTCGTTGTTCCGCCCATTGCCGATGGTTCGGCAGAAAGCTCGGGCAACAACAATATTGTGACCTATATTAAGCCGATTCTTGAAAAGTTTGTTAAGACAAAAGGCGTTAAGATGATTAACATGCAGTATGGACCGACTACCTCTATGCAAACCGACGGTCTGCACTTCAATGACACCGGATATAACGCAATCGCTCAGACCGTTTATAACGCTTTGACGGAGAAGGTTTCCGTTACATACAGCGATAACAAAATCACCGTTAAGCCGTCGGCATCAGTCTTCGGAGATGTTGCCCTGGCTGCTTACGCTAATGACGGTCTTTCAGAACTTGTCTTTAATAAGAAAACATTAATTCAGCCTAATGTTGAAACAAGCTACGACATAAGCGGAATCAAGACGGGCGCTGAATCGGTTAAGTTTTTGGCGTGGAAGGACGTTGAATCCATGAAGCCAATTCTGAAGCTGTTTGAGAATGCTGCGTCAAGCTACGGCGTTTCGGAACAGAATGGCTTTACTACCGTTAAGGGCAAGGCAAACGCTCCTTACGCAAGCGTTGTTATTACGGCGTTTGACGCTAACGGAACTGTCCTGTACGTAAACAATACTCTCGCTGATTATGATTCGAATTACAGCTATACCTTCACCGGTTCTGCCGATTCGGTATATGTAAACGGCTCACAGGTAAAATAATTTAATATTTGCCGCATAAGGCACAAAAAACTCCCAAATCAGACGTTAAATCTGTTTTGGGAGTTCTTTCTTTATGAGTGACTGACATATAAACGCAGCATTATTGCTATGCATCCGGTTGAATCAGCTCTCTTTCACATTGCATTTCATGTTGTCAAAATTAAATTTAATGGATAAAAATACTTGACAAAACGGTTAAATTTTGTTATACTATTAAAGTATGGCATTGGTTAGTCGTATTGACCAAAATACGCACATGACCTGACCTCTGCGGCATTGCCCATTGGGCCCCGCATTGGAATGACGGACATGGAGGAAATAAAAAATAAGGAGGATTTTACAATGTCAAATGTAATTGCTATGAAACAGCTCTTGGAAGCAGGTGTTCACTTCGGACACCAGACCAGAAGATGGAACCCCAAAATGGCGGAATACATCTTCACAGAAAGAAACGGTATCTATATTATCGACCTGCAGAAAACCGTTAAGAAGATTGAGGAGGCTTACTACTTCATCAGAGATATTGCCGCAAACGGCGAGGATATCCTTTTCGTAGGAACTAAAAAGCAGGCTCAGGATTCCATTAAGGAAGGCGCTGAAAAAGTCGGCATGTACTACGTTAACGCAAGATGGCTCGGCGGTATGATGACCAACTTCCAGACTATTCAGAAGAGAATAGATCGTCTTGCTCAGATTAACAAGATGGAAGAAGAAGGTACCTTTGACCTTCTGCCTAAAAAAGAGGTTATTAAGCTTAAGGCTCAAAGAGATAAGCTTGAAAAATACCTGGGCGGTATTAAGGATATGAAGAAGCTCCCCGGTGCTCTCTTCGTTGTTGACCCAAGAAAGGAACACATCGCTATCACCGAGGCGAAAAAGCTCGGTATCCCCGTAGTTGCTATCGTTGACACTAACTGCGACCCTGATGATGTTGATTACGTTATCCCCGGCAACGATGACGCTATCCGCGCTGTTAAACTTATTACCGACACTATGACAAACGCTATTATCGAGGGCAGACAGGGTGAGGACGCTCTTGTTCAGACTTCCGAAACGGCTGAAACCGCTGCTGATACTGATGTTGACGCTGAAGAAACGGCTGAGGCTTCCGTTGAAGAATAATTGCTAAATGATTACCCGCACGGTTGCTGCCGGTTCCGGGTTTTTACAGAAAGGAATGGTATTAGAATGAATTTTTCAGCTCAAGATGTAAAAAAGTTGAGAGAAATTACTAGCTGCGGTATGATGGACTGCAAAAAAGCGCTTTCCGAAACCGACGGCGATATGGATAAGGCCGTTGAGTACCTGCGTGAAAAGGGTCTTGCCACAGCTGCTAAAAAGGCAGGCAGAATTGCTTCAGAGGGTATCGTTAAGGTGTATATGAATGACGCTAAGAACGTTGCTGTTTTGGTTGAGGTTAACTCCGAGACCGATTTCGTTGCTAAAAACGATGAATTCCTGAACTTTGTCACCGACGTGGCTAAGGTTGTTGCGGAAAAGAATCCTGCCGATGTTGACGCTTTGAAAGCAGAAAAGATGGGTGACGGTACCGTTGAAGAGGCTCTCACCGCTTTGATTGCTAAAATCGGCGAGAATATGAAAATCAGAAGATTTGCACGCTTTGAGGGAAATGTAAGCTCTTATTCCCACGGCGAAGGCAGAATCGGAGTTATCGTTAAGGCTGAAGGCGCTTTGGACGGCGACGCTTATGAGGCTGCAAGAGATGTTGCTATGCAGATTGCTGCTATTAATCCGCTGTATCTTTCAAAGGACACCGTTCCCGCAGAGGACGTTGAACACGAAAAGCACATCATTATCGCACAGATTAAGGAAGACCCCAAGAACGCTAACAAGCCCGACGCTATTATTGAAAAGATGGTCGGCGGTAAGATTAATAAATTCTATGAGCAGAATTGCCTGCTTCAGCAGGAATTTGTTAAGGACAGCGACCAGAAGGTTGAACAGTATCTTGCTTCTAAGGGTGTTAAATTGATTGACTTCGTCCGCTTTGAAAAGGGCGAGGGCCTTGAAAAGAAGGAAGAAAACTTCGCTGATGAAGTTGCGTCAATGATTAAATAAGTGTATTTTTAAAGGGTGTGAACATACCGTTCACGCTCTTTTTTTGTGCTTATTACGGCAGGAAATGATTGCGGAGCTTTTCGGTATCAGCACTGTTTGGTACATTCAAAAAAAACGTAAAGAGCCGAAAACGGGAGCTGCGGGCATAAGATATGCTCGCACCTCCCGATTTTTATTGTCTTCCGCTACGCAATCCGGCTGGTAAACATCACCGCTTTGCCCAGCACACGTATGTGCCCCAATGCCTCGCCTTCATACACCATCGGCTGGTATTTCGGATTTTCCGCATAAAGTATGATTTGCTGTAATTCCGGATAATAGTAAAACCGCTTGAGAGTTACCTCATTATCATTTACAAGCACCGCTGCGATTTCCCCATTCTCAACGGTACTTTGCTCCCGGATAAACACCACATCACCGTCTAAAATACGAGCGTTTATCATGCTGTCGCCCTTTGCTGTCAGGCAGAAATCTGCATTGATGGAATCACTGACCTCAATAAATGTTTCAAAATCCTGCTCGCACATTGTCGGAACTCCGCAGGGAATTGAACCCAGCATAGGAATTTTTTTCGTTGCAATGGGGCGAAGATTGTATCTTGCCATGTCTTCCGCGGTTAGACCGCTTCCTTCATATCCCATCAAATAGTCCAACGATACCCCAAAAAAATCCGCTATACTCTTTAAAACCTCGTCCGATTGGGGTTTTTTTCTCTGACCCTGCTCATACATTCCAATTGTGCTTTTTGAAATGCCCAGCTTTTTCGCCAACTCCTCCTGTGACAGACCCGCACGTTTTCGCAGGTCCTTTAATTTGCTCCCGAACATATTTTTTCTCCTTCCAAAGATTTTTTCGCATGATTTACGGATTGTGTTCATCTCAGCTGCACTATTTTATACCGCCTTTATGCTATGCTACTATTATACACCACGAAATGTGTTTTTGTCAATAAAAACCACAAAACGTGATATAAGTTTGTGAAAATTACACAAAACGTGGTAAAATTCTCTAAACACTCTTGACAAACACCACGATATGTGGTTTAATTATATAGAACCACGAATTGTGGACAAGACTGTGCAGGTGCGTGGACGGCATATCGGATTTTTTATGGGAGGAGGTAAAGTAGGTTAGCAAGGCGGAGACAATTCAAAACGTTAACAGTGCGCTACTATTAATACAAATGTGCGGTGGGTTTCAGGCTGTTGATAGAAATGGGCTTTAATAACATTTGGAAGGAGGATTTAAGGCTATTAAGCTCATACAAAATGAATTGACCTTGCGAGTTGAAAATTTGCGGACGGAAGGCAGAAAGAGAGATGAGTTGTGAAAATCAATCTTTGCCGGCAAATACTTTTGTAAAAATATAAAGGGAAGGAGTGGTGCAGATGGATATTTACGGTGACATAATGCGTGCCGAACGGTGCCGTACCATGAATTACGGAGCCGACATTGCAGAGGAATGTGAAGTGCGCTGCCCAATATGCAACAGCGTTGACTGGGATTTCCTTTTAAGGGATAATTACGGCGACATTATTGGCTGCGAGGACTGCGTTACAAAGGTCTACATAGATGAAATAATGTGAAAAGGGACATATAAACATTAAAGGGACACTAAATATACTATGGGCATAAGGAGGAAAAATGGCTAATCCACAAAGAGAAAACGGATACACCGGTATTGCGAATGAAATTCTGGAGGCGGTATATTCACGGAAATTTAACGGGACGCAGCTTCGTATTCTGCTGCTGTTATGGCGCTACACCTACGGCTACAACCGAAAGGAACATGACCTGTCACTGAGCTTTATTGCCGAGGCGCTGGGCTCAGCGGAGGAGGTTGTATCAAGGCAGATTACCCGGCTTATACGCTGCGGCGTTATCTGTTCCGTCGGAAAAAAGAAGGGCTCCGGCGCCAGAATTCTGCGTTTTTGCAAGGACTATGACAAATGGAACATTGACGAAAACTGCAATACTCAGTCGGTCAATACAAGGGTTGATAAAATTGTTACCCCTTCATTGACCGATAAGTTATGCGAAACCATGACCGGGCAGTCAGATAATAATATACAAGAATATAAAAATCAAATTTTATATCTTAAAGAAAGCGAGGAACTTGCACAGGAAGTTAAGCTTTGTCTTAAGAAATGGCTTGAATATAAGCTGGAACGAGGCGTGATTTACAGCAAAACCGCCTTCCGTTCCCTGATTGAGGTCACTAAGCTGTATTCGGAAAAGCGCGGAAAAATGATGGTAGCGGCTATAATCATGCAGAGTATTGCCTCGGGTTATACCGGCATTATCTGGGACAAGCTGGGCGTTAACCCTTACAGCTCTGACGAGGCCTACGTCGAAAGCAAATATGACAGGAATGATTTGGAACTTTTATCAAGAAACGCCTAAAGGAGTGATTTTATGACACGAAATGATTTAATGCAGGCTTATTATATTGACAGGGAAATTGACTCGTGGAAGCATGAGGATCAAATCAACCAGATTTCCGAAAAGCTGGAGCAGCTGGAACGCACACGCCGCGAAATTTTATCCTTTATTATGAGTATTGACGACCCCCAGACTCGGCTTATTTTTAAACTTCGGTGTCTGAATAACCTTACATGGAATGCCGTCGCCGATAAAGTAGGAGGTATGAATTCCGAATACACCGTGAAAAAACGCTTTTACC
Source organism: Clostridiales bacterium (assembly GCA_029219925.1). Lineage (GTDB taxonomy): Bacteria > Bacillota > Clostridia > UBA1381 > UBA1381 > UBA1738. The sequence goes on from JAQXUJ010000152.1 coordinate 22,512, forward strand.
GTTACCTTGATAAAATCGGTGCATAGATAAAGTTGTCCCACATGTCCCGATGATTTATGGTATAATATAGGGGACACATAAAGGAAAGGGGACATAAAAACTATGAAAGAGGGTAATTCATGAAAAAAAATGAGTTTTGGACCGAAAAGGACGGCATTATGCTGATTGCGGCATGGCGCAGGGACGGTCTTGCCGTAAGCGATATTGCTCGGAAAATCGGCGTTAAGCTGCGAACTCTTCTGCGGTGGGAACGCGGCTGTGCGGAACTACACAGCGCACTCATGGAAAGCCGTGAGCGTACCGACGCCTGCGTTGAGGCGGCTCTTTTGAAAAAAGCTTTGGGCTTTCGCACTACCGAGGAAAAATATGTCGTTAAGGCGGACGGCAAGGAGGAGGTTACCACCGTGATAAAGGAGGTTCCGCCCGATGTTTCGGCGGCATCGGTTTGGCTCAAGAACCGCCGTCCCGATAAATGGCGGGATAAACCCACAGAAGGCGGCTCGGATATGTACAAAAAACTTGATGAGTTTTTGGGAGGCATTGATGCTGACGCTAACCGATAAACAAAAGGAGTTTTGGCGCTGCGCCACACATCGCTGGAATATCAAGGAGGGGGCAACCAGAAGCGGAAAAACATATCTTGATTATTTCTTGATACCAAAGCGCATTCGGGCATGCACCGGAAACGGACTTACTGTTCTGCTTGGAAACACGAAAGGGACACTAAATCGAAATATTTTGGAGCCCATGCGCGGCATATGGGGCGACGAGCTCGTAGGTCAGATAAGCAGTGATAACACGGTTTGGCTGTTCGGTAAAAAATGTCACGCTCTTGGCGCAGACAAGGTTTCGCAAGTGGCGCGTCTTCAGGGTTCGGGCATTGAATATTGCTACGGTGACGAGGTTACTACATGGAATGAGGAGGTCTTCGCCATGCTTAAATCGCGTCTGGATAAGCCGAATTCCATTTTTGACGGCACCTGCAATCCCGACAGCCCCAATCATTGGCTGCTGAGGTTTTTGGAAAGCGGCGCTGATATTTTCCGCCAGCACTATACTATCTATGATAACCCCAATCTGCCCCCGGAATTTGTGAAAAATTTGGAGCTGGAATACAGCGGCACCGTTTATTTCGACCGGTTTATTCTGGGAAAATGGGCGCTGGCAGAGGGACTGGTCTATCCCATGTTTAACCGCAGCCGGCATGTTTTCTCTCATGAGCCGCCCGCAGGTGAATATCATGTTTCGGTGGATTACGGTACACTTAATCCGTGCAGTATGGGTGTATGGTGCATTTCGGAGGGCAAGGCATGGCGTTTGCGTGAATTCTACTACGACGGCCGCAAAAATCGTCGGCTGATGACCGACGAGGATTATTATAATGCTCTTGAAAAATTGGTTGGGGACACTAAAATTCAGAGCGTAATAATCGACCCGTCAGCCGCAAGCTTTATTGAAACGGTGCGCCGTCATGGACGTTTCACCGTTAAAAAGGCGAAAAATAACGTCCTGGACGGTATTCGATACACCGCCGGATTGATTTCCGACGGCAAAATAATGATTCACGAATCATGTGCAGACACCTTACGTGAATTCGGTGCGTACAGCTGGGATAATTCCGCCGAAACCGACCGTCCTGTGAAAATGAACGACCATGCCATGGACGATGTGCGCTACTTCTGCAACACGGTGCTGAAAAGATTATGGTAACTAAATAAGAAAAGAGGGTGATTGGAATTTTCAGTTTAAAGAATTATCTTGCGTCATTGGGCGCGGGAAACCTCAGCGAGATGAGTGCGGCAATTAACCGCTGGGGCGGACTTTACGAAAAGGGCGGCAGACTTTCTCTTGCTTCGGGTATTTGTGCCGAAACCGCACGGCTTGCAACGCTTGAATTTAAGTCCAAAATCAGCGGCTCAAAACGGGCGGATTTCCTGAACAGTCAGTATGAACGAGTGCTTGCCCAGCTCAGAAAAAGCTGCGAGCTGGCGTGCGCCAAGGGAGGAATTGTGTTTAAGCCCTATGTTTCCGGCAAGGAAATCAAGGTCAGCTGTATCCAGGCGGAAAGCTTTGTGCCGCTTGAGTTTGATTCATCCGGCAACATCAGCGGCGCAGCTTTTCTGGACAGATTTTTCGACGGCAGACGGATTTACACCCGCATTGAACGGCACGGCTTTGAAAACGGCAGATATATTATCCGTAACACCGCTTTTGTGTCCCCAAACGGTGATAGCCTTGGAAAACAGGTGCCGCTGTCTGATGTGGCCGACTGGAAAAATATCGAGCCGTACATTGAGGCAGAGGGTGTTAAAAGACCGCTGTTTGCCTATCTTAAAATGCCGATGGCAAATTGGGTGGACGTAAATTCGCCCCTGGGCGTATCTGCTTTTGCCCGCGCCTGTGACCTCATCGAGGACGCTGAGGCCCAGTATGCACGGCTTTTATGGGAGTTCGAAAGCGGAGAACGTGCACTTTACGTGGACGAGGCCGCAGTAAAACGCGACCGGTTCGGACGGCACATTCTTCCCGATAAACGGCTGTACCGTCTTTTAAATACCGGCGACGATGCGCTGTTCAAGGATTGGACGCCGACAATCCGCGAAACGGACATCGTTAACGGGCTGAACGAAATTTTGCGGAGGATTGAATTTAACGTGGGTCTTGCGTACGGCACTTTGTCCGACGTTCAGGACGTGGACCGCACGGCGGAGGAGTTCCGCGCATCGAAGCAGCGCAGCTATGCGCATGTCTGTGACATTCAGGGAGCGATTGCGGCGGCTCTTTCCGACCTGGCGTTCGCCATGAACACGCTGTGCGATTTGTACGGATTGTGCGGCGACGGCAAATACGAAATATCCTTCGATTTCGATGACAGCATTATCGCCGACCGGAAGGTGGAATTTGAAGAAAAAATGCGCCTTTTGGAACAGAAAATTATCTGTCCATGGGAGCTCAGAGCATGGTATTTCGGCGAGGAATCGGAATGTGCGAAGCGCGCTGTCGCGGAAGCACAAACAACAAATTAGGAGGTAATCAGATGGAGGAAATCAAAAAACTAATTCCGGGAATTACGGACAAGCAGCTGGAGGCTATTTCAAAGCTTTTGGCGGCAGAGTATGAAAAGGGCAAAAAAGAGGTTCAGGACGGCTTTGCTAAAAAGGAACGTGAAGACAAGATTGACCAAGCCATTAAGGCTGCCGGCGCCCTGAACTTGAAGGCGGTCAGAGCATTGCTGAATATTGAGGCTGCTGCAAATGATGAAAAATCATTGTTCAAGCAGCTGGAAGCAATAAAAAAAGAGTGCCCTTACCTGTTCGAGGACGAGACGAAAAAGCCGCAGTTTACATCAGGCAAGGTCAAAAACGGTTCTATTGACAAAAAAACCTTCGAGTCTATGAGCTATAAGAAGCGTCTGAAGCTTTTTTCGGAAAATCCTGAGCTGTATAGGCAGCTGGCAGAATAAAAGGGACACTAAAAAATTTAGGGACATAAAAAAGGAGAGTTTAAATTATGGCATTGACACAAATCAGTAACATGGTAAACCCAAAGGTAATGGCGGACATGATTTCCGCTAAAATTGAGAAAAAAATCGTAGTTGCACCTTTTGCAAAGGTTGATGACAGTCTTGTCGGAGTTGCCGGCGACACAATCGTAGTGCCGAGATATTCCTACATCGGTGACGCCGACGATGTGGCAGAGGGCGTTGAGGTCGGCACAACCAAGCTTATCACAACAACCACCGAAGCAACCGTTAAGAAGGCTATGAAGGCGGTTGAACTGTCTGATGAAGCTGTGCTTTCGGGCTACGGCAACCCTATCGGCGAAACCAATAACCAGCTTGCTGCGGCTATTGCAGCCAAGGTGGATAACGACGCCATGGACGCACTTCAGACTTCAAGCGTTACATATACCGCTGACGGCATTATTTCCTATGACGGAATTATCGACGCAATCGATAAATTCGGTGAGGAAACAAACTGCCGCAAGGTTATATTTGTTCACCCCAATCAGCTTACTCAGCTGCGCCATGACCCGGATTTCATCTCCAGTGAGAAATATACCGGCGATGTTGCAGTAACGGGTGAAATCGGCATGATTGCCAATACCAGAGTCGTACCTTCAAAGAAGGTTCCGCTTAAAGACGGCGTTTACAGCTGTCCTATTGTCAAGCTGGACGAGGACGCTGACTCTGAGGACGAAACGCCGGCTCTTACAATTTACCTGAAAAGGGACACTAATGTTGAAACGGAACGCCAGACCTTGAAGCGCGTAACCGATATTTCGGTCGACAAATTCTATACGGTTGTACTCTCGAATGAAAGCAAGGTAGTTCTTGCTAAATTCGATGAGAATGCGGCATCAGCTGCAAATGCATAATCAGCGGGAGTGTAATATAAATGCTGGAATTTTACATCCGTAAATACGGAAAAAATGCTGAAATTCCCCTTGATTGCTTTGAACTGTGGGCAGAACGGGCAAAGACCTATATTGAAAGTCTTTGCACTGCTCTGCCGGACAGCGACGCGGCAAAAATGTGTATTTGCGAGGCGGCGGAGCTGTTATATACCCGTTCGGACAGGGACGGCATTGAATCGGAAACCAATGACGGCTACTCTGTGAAATATGAAAAAGGGGACATAAAAACCGCGGTTTACGAAATAGCAAAACGCTATCTGGCGTCAAGCGGAGCATTGTACAGAGGTGATGTGTGTGACGAATAAAAGCTGTATTACCATATGGCATGACGGTATGCCGGAGGTGTATGACGGTACTGTCGGAAATGCGTCAGAAAGGGACATAAAAAACGGAATTAAACAGCACGGATACCATGACGCATCTGCAATGAGCGTGAGGATTTTCACTAAGTCGAAGCTTTCGGCAGGTATCGGAGATTTTATAAGGCCGGGTACTCATCAGGACGACGGCGACAGAAACAGCGACCTCAGAATAACCGAAATACATGACAACAGAAAGGGGGCTGCGCCGCATTACCGCTTGGTTTGCGGCAGATAGAATGATTGAAAGCATACGTAAATTCATGATGACCTGTCCTCTTCTTGACGGAGCTGAGGTAAACGTAAATTATCTTGCGCCGGAGCCGCGCAGCTTTGCGGTGGACAATATATCGGCGCCTCCTGTTGTGAAGAGGTATTCCGACGGCGGATGCATCAGACAGTTCTGCTTTGCCGTCGCCTGCCGTGATGCCTACGACCGTGATGAAAAAGGCAATTCTGAAACGGCACAGCTTTTTGAAAAGCTGGCGGCATGGATTGAAGAACAGGATTTGATCGGAAATTACCCGGATATTACGGGCATTCCCGTGGGTCTTGAGGTTACCGGAAGCGCAGCTTTGGAAAACACCGACGGATTCACGGCACGGACTTCAATGCAGGCAAGACTTCTGTACAGACAGAAATAACATATTGTCCGTTTGGGGACATATAATCTGCCGTCTGCCTTTGTCCGGGACGGCAGAAAAAAATTTGGTGGAAAGGGAAGAATTTTATGATAAAAAGATGTGAAAAATTGGCATTCATGAAGGTGGGTTCGGATAGTGTTTACACACGTATGACGGGCTTTACCGAGCTGTCGGTATCCAAAAATCCGAAGGAATATTCAAGGAAGTATATTGATGAGGATATGGAACGCAGCGCGGTAGTGGGATATTCTCCGTCCATGACGTATAAGCTGGACCTTGACCCCTCTGACAGCGTTCACGAGGTCTTCGCAAATATTGCGGACCATGAGCTGACAGGAAACGACGCAGTTAAAAGCGTGGCAATTGTGGATATTTCAAGCCTCGATTCAAGCGGCAAGGCTAAAGCGATTGTGCGTGATTTTACCATAATTCCCTCGTCTGAGGGCGACGACAGCGATACCTATACTGCCGGCGGAAGCATGAAGGCTGCGGGGGAAATAACCTTCGGAATGGCAACAACTACCGACGAATGGCAGACAATTACGTTTACTGCCGGTGAATAATACATTTCAAACAAATTAGGGACATATAAATAGAGAGGGGACATAAAATGGGGATTTTGACGGAGGGATTACCCGACAGCATCACGGTGGAAGGAAAGAAATACGCGGTGAACACCGATTTCCGGGTTTGGATCAAGTTTGGCGAGCTGATGTCGACGTCTGCGACGTCCTCGGAAAAGCTGTTTTCTGCCATAGTGCTTTGTTTTGATAAAGACCGCTCAAGGCAGCTGCCCTCCGACCCCGCCGCCGCTCTCGAAGCCCTTTGCGATTTTTACGCCTGCGGAAAGCTGCACTCCGGCGGCAAAAAGCCGGGCAGAAATCGTGGCGGAAAAAAAGACAGAGTGTTCAGCTTCAGCGAGGACTGGGGCTATATCTACGCCGCGTTTCTGTCAGAGTACGGCATGGATTTGTTTTCGGAAAGACTGCATTGGTATCAGTTTATGGCGCTTTTGGAAAGCCTTTCGGAGGAATCGCGATTCATGAAAATTCTTGCGTACCGCACGGTGCAGCCGGAGAATACCGCCGACAGCGCAAGGCGAAAGTTCCTGCGGCGAATGAAAAGCCTCTACTCTCTGCCGGACAACAGGACAGAGGAGGAGAAGGAGTCTGAGCTTGCCGATAAGCTGTCACTTCTGTTTTAATTGATTATACCGAAGTGGCTAATATCATTTGTGTACAGCCCGGGGACAGCGTATGTGAAACGCTTAAGGACATATGGGTTAATGCTGCGGAAATGCCGCTTGGCAGAGATTGTTAACACTTTTCGGGGACATAAAATATAATATAATATTAACTTATTCCCGGAGGTGATAATTTTGCGGAAGGTATTTTATGACAATCGCTGCGAGATATATGAAAATCAGCTCTGCGACGAGCCATGGCATGAATCGTACTTTGATGAAGACGGCGGAAAGAATTTTTTCTCGAATAGGGACAGTAAATGCTGTGATTGTATCTGCCGGGCATGCGGCAGCCGTGACATGACGGTATGCTGCGAGGAGCTGTGCGAAAATTCGGATTCCGGCGGAAACTGTCTTGTGTGGGCAGGACTGGCGGTTTTGACCTGCGGACTTGCACTGCTCATTCCCCTTATTTTCGGAAACAGATTCGGCGGCAGAAGAGAATGTCGGAAGGTATGGGTTGCGGTATGCTGCCGCTGCGGTCACAGGCAGTATTTATAAAAAGGGACACATAAATGCGGAATGAGTGCAGTGGCGGTTTGGGGACATAAAAACACCGCGTATACAGGAAAGGAAAAGCTATGAGTAATAACAATTCAGGTGAGGAACGGAGTAAAATCCGCAGCTGGGCGGCCGGAGTGCTGAATGAAATAAAGGCCGCCTTCGGTATTAATTCGCCGTCAACGGTAATGCGTGACCAGGTGGGAAAATACCTTGCCTTAGGCGTTGCCGAAGGACTCTACGAAAACGATAAGGCCGTGGTTTTGCAGTTCACCGCCATGCTGGAAAAGCTAAAGTACCAGCGCGATTTCGACATTATTTCGGAGGACGAATATTACCGCCGGTTAGAGAGCCTAAGGGACAGGTATTTCTCGGTGGGAACTCAGCAATGGGTCAAATACACCGAGCAAATCTATGCGTACCAGAAGGAAGTGTTGGAGCAGGAACGCACGAATATCCGGGAAATGTATGACGACATCACCGAATATGCCGAAGCACGCATGAACGATGTTATAAAAAAGCAGCAGCGTTATAGTGAAGAGCTGAAAGCCACAGGCGGTCTGTTTGACGTGAACACGCTCACCGTAAACGGCACAAGGTACAGCTACTACTCCATGCATGACCTGGACAGGGACATAAAAAACATACAAGCCTACGGAGATATGCTTGAGAAAATTCGTGCCCGCGGAGAAAGGCTGGGACTGGACGGCGGACTGATAAACAATTTTTTGAGTCAGGTCAAGAGCCTGAATCTTGAGGATGCGTCGGGGCTGATGAAGGCGCTGGAATTAAGCGATGACAAGCGTTTTTCGGCATATATTGACGCATGGCAGCGCAAAAACGACACGGCGGAATCGCTGTCGGCAAGGGAGTATAAGCAGGAATTTGACGAAAGTGTTGAGGATTCCTACAAGAACATGTGCGAGCGCCTTAAACAGGCGGGCTATGAAATCCCCGACGGCTTTTACGTAAGCGGCAGCATTTCGGCGCAGAATTTCGGCAATGCATTCATTGAGGAGCTGGACAGGCAACTGGAGCAGGTTCGCGCAAAGGTGGCGGACTTTAACAGCAGGCTTGCGGCGGAGGTAAGCCTTGACGGCGGCGTTAACAGCGTCGTGTATAATAATCAGACGGCATATAACATTAATGCGGCGAACGGCGCAGATACCGTGGAGCAAATCAGGCGCTATGAAACGGTGAAACGGCTTTCGGGGGTTTGAGGAATTTAGGTTGTGCAAACAGCACAGGAAAGGATAAAACTGATGTTCGGAATAAAATTTTACAACGACTGCGGCACGGTGAATTTCGGCGGCGGCGCAGATTTAAACAGCTGGCGTGTAACCGGGTGCGACGGACTTGCCGTACCGGGAAGAAGCTTTACCGTCTGCCGCTATGCCGGCATCGACGGACAGACCACGGTTGCATCCCGGAGGGAGGCGAGAACGGTTACGTTAAGCGGAGATTTCTATGCCGGCGGAGAAGGCGAGACTGCCTATAAGAGAGCTCTTTCAGTGCTTGGAAAAAGCGGTACGCTGGAGGTGAAATCAATGGGCGAAACCCGCAGAACCGAAGCCGCCTGCGCCTCCTTTACCGAGCGCGGACGGCAGGGAAACTACCGCTTATTCACGGTTCAGTTTGTGTGCGACAGCCCGTATTTTGAATCTGCCGTGGAAACAGAGGTGCCGCTTTACAAGACAATTCCGCTTTTAGACAGCGATTTTACATTCCCCGGCAAATTTTCCGAGAGGATAACCCGCACCCTGGTGGTAAACGGCGGCGACAGCGACGCCGAACCGATTTTTCACATCACGGCGGGGCATAATCCTCTGGGTATTCTGACAATCGTAAATCATACCACAAATCAGCGGCTTTCAATCAATTACGAGCCGCTGGCGGACGAGATAATCACGGTGGATGTCGCCGCACGGCGCATTTACAGCTCCGGCGGCAATAATCTGCTGAACTGTCTGAGCGATGACAGCTTTTTCGATGGCTTTACGATTGTGCCGGGAGGTAACGATATTGAGGTTGTCATCGGCGAATCTAACCGGGAGCTGGCGGTAAGCTGCCGGTTCAGAAACCGATACAGCGAGGCGGTGTGCTGATGCTGGTATTTTATGATTTTGAATTTAACCTGCTTTTGGCTGAGCCGAGAGCCGTTTCCGTTTCGTGGGAGCTCTACTATAACGGCGTTGGCAGCTTTGAGGCACATCTGCCGCTGGAGTCGGAGGCTGTACGGCTTTTGGCGGAGCATGATTATTTGGTTGTATGCGATGATATTGCCTGTGCCGTTGTGGTGGGACGTCAGCTGGACGAGGAGCTGGTTATTTACGGAAGAACCTGTAACTGGCTTCTTGAAAAGCGCATCGCCGAGCCTTCAGAATATTCGGGGAATGCGGCGGAGCTGGCATGCACCGCAGTGCAGACCGCCTTTTCCGACGTAGCGTCAATGACGGCGGAGTATGAGGATAAGGGCGGCGCAGTGACCTTGTCAAAAAGCAGCCGCAGCACCGTTCTGACGGTGGTGACCGAGCTTCTTTCAAAGGACGGCATGGGACACAGCCTTGATTTTGACTATAAGAACAAGCGGTGGGTATTCCGTGCAGTGAGAGGAAAGACGCAGCCGCTTTTAATTTCGGAGGCAAATAAAAATGCCTACGGTTTGTGTCTTACCGATGACATACTTGATTTGGCAACCTGCGGCGTGTATGACGGCGGCACCTATGACAGCGGCACGGCAACGGGGATTTACCGCTGGCAGACCATTCTTAATGCCGCGTCGGAGACGGAGGCTAAAGAGGAGCTTGCGGCATGTAGCCGAAAAAGCGAGCTGACGCTGAAAATGCACGGTCCGCAGCCGGGCGTTGACTATCGGCTGGGGGATAAGGTGCGTGTACAGACGGTCAAGGGCGCTCTTCGCATAACCGAAAGGAAACGCATTGCCGGCATGTATGTGGAAACGGGAACAAGCCGAACATTCAAGCCGATTTTTGAAAATGTAACGGAGGAAGATTAATGGGATATAAATGTAGTTTTTTAGATGACGCGTCCTATACCGCTCAGGACGTAAACGATGCCCTTGGGCATATTGCCGGCGGAGGTGCGGCGTTTACCGATACGGGAGATACTCTGGACGATTTCAACACCACTCTGTCGGGCATAACCGGTGCGGGGACGCAGCTGTGCGGATGTGCGGTCACTGAGAGCGGCGGCGTGTATAAAATAGGCGCAGGCACATGCTTTATGGAGGACGGCTCGCAGATAACCTTCGATTCGGACGGATATGTTATTGAGCCGATTGAGAATAAGAAAAGCTATGTGTATGTAAGCCGTAACCAAGTGGGTAATACAATAGACGTGGTTGTGTCGGAAACAGCGGGCGGTGATGGGACCGTGCCTCTGGCGGAGATTGCCGCCGGCGGAGGTATCACCGATACCCGAAGCTATGCCCGGGCGAAGGTACTTCTTCTGGCCGCCCAGGCAAGCCCAAGCCGCAGCTTTACGGTGAATCGACAATTGTTTCATGCGGGGGATTCAATCAATGTCGGGTATTCGGATTGGAGATATATTATCGTGCATAATCTGAATTTTGCGCACGTAGGCTCAGATGATTATAGCTGCACGTATTTGGCTATGGATTTGTCCGACGGCGAATCCCACGAGATTCCGATATTCAATACGGGAAGTGGCAGCAACGCTACTACCGGAGCGCATAAATCGGGGAATTTACTGGTGTTTGATCGCTCTGCTGAAGTAAATATGACCTTTGAGGTAATATAGCGGCGCACGGTTTCGGTGCATGCCGAACCGGCCGGGGATTTCCCGTATAAAGATTAAGCCGCACAGGCGAGCGGCGGAATGGAGAAAAAATGAATAAATTTGAATTTGTAATTTTAGATGACAGGCTGATTTTGAAGTCCATAACCCAAGGCTATACCGGCAATGTCAACAATTATATCTGTACCTTCGATAACGACGACAGCCAATCCCTTGCATGGTACGCAGTGTTCCGCAGCGGGGATAAGGCGTATTCGGCGGCTATTAAGGACGGGCAATGTATCGTGCCGCAGGAGGTGCTGTCAAAGGAGGGTCAGGTTCAGATAGGAGCATATGCCACGGATTTTTCCGACAGCGTGCGGCGTATTTCCACCAACTGGGTGAGCGTGGATATTGAAGACGGCGCTTACTGCGACGCATCGGAACCAAAGGAACCGGAGCATGATTTCTGGGAGGAGCTTGTTCTTAAAACGGTGCCGAAAATCGGCGAGGACGGCTGCTGGTATGTTTATGACAAGGCGCAGGGTAAATACGTGTCCACGGAGCAGGCGGCACAGGGCTATACGCCGATTCGAGGTGTGGACTACTGGACAGAGGCGGACAAGGCGGAGATAAAAACGGAGCTTGCCGCCGACATTGCAGATAACCTGACTACCGACAGCGCGGAAAGACCCCTGTCCGCAAGACAGGGCAAGGTCCTAAAGGCAGAAATAGACAGCACGGTCGGGAATATAAACACTGTCCTTGCGGCGGTGGTTGAAGGAGGCGGTGAATAATGCCGACTACAACCGATTATTTAGAGGATTTGGTAAATCAGCGTAATGCGCTGGCAGAAAATATTTCCGCAAAGGGAGTCAGTGCATCGGAGTCGGAGAAACTCAACTCCCTTGTTCCTAAAGTAAATGATGTTTATGAAAAAGGAAAAGAAGATGGAAGAGATATAAATCCTTCTTGGACAAGTTGGGGCTATTTTAGTGCTAATAATAATCGAAATGATGTTCTGAAAAAATTGAGATTTAACGATACAAGCAACGGTACAGATTTTAGTTATATGTTCTATAAGTGTACATCTTTAACGGAAGTACCATTCATTGATACAAGCAACGGTACAACTTTTAATTATATGTTCTTTACTTGTACATCTTTAACGGAAGTACCATTCATTGATACAAGCAAGGGTACAGATTTTGGTCGTATGTTCTATAATTGTCCATCTTTAACAAAAATACCATCAATTAATACAAGTAAAGGTACAAATTTTGATAGTATATTCTATAATTGTAAATCTTTAACGGAAATACCATTAATTGATACAAGTAAAGGTACAGACTTGTCTTCTATGTTTTATGGGTGTACTTCTTTGGTAACTGTACCATTAATTGATGGAACCAGTAGTAGAAACTTTTCTGGTACATTTAGTAATTGTTCAAATCTTAGAAATCTAAAAATTAAAGGAACAATTAAAATCAATGGTTTTAATTTGGCGTCTTGTACATTATTAACTCACGACAGTTTAATGAGTGTTATTAATGCATTGGCTGATAAAAGCAGTGAAACAACCATTACTTGGAAAGTTACCCTCGGAACGGATAATTTAGCAAAGCTTACCGATGAAGAAAAAGCTATAGCAACAAATAGAAATTGGACATTAGTATAGAGA
>JAQXUJ010000153.1 GCA_029219925.1 Clostridiales bacterium
GGAGCTTGTAATTGATGGGAATAATCTTTCCGTTAGCTTTTGCGCCCACCATTTTGCTGCCCACCTGAGTATGGATTGCGAAGGCAAAGTCAATGGCGGTTGATCCGTTGGGCAGAGGAATAACCTTGCCCTGTGGCGTAAATGCAAAGACCTGGTCGGAAAACATGTCGATTTTCAGACTGTTCATGAACTGGTCGGCGTCCATAATATTTTCCTGAGTTTCCATCAGCTTTCTGACCCATTCCAGTTCCTTATCCATGGCGTCCTCGCCGGATTTGCCCTCTTTATATTTCCAATGGGCGGCGATACCCTCCTGAGCGACCTTGTGCATATCCCAGGTACGAATTTGGATTTCAAAGGGTGTGCCGCCGGAGCCTACAACCGTAGTGTGCAGAGACTGGTACATATTCGGCTTGGGCATGGCGATGTAATCCTTGAACCGCATGGGAAGCGGCGTGTACATCTCGTGTACAATTCCCAAAGCCGCATAACATTCCGCCACCGTGTTAACAATAATGCGCACGGCAAACAGGTCGTATAGTTCATCAATAGTCTTGTTCTGGGCGTACATTTTACGGAAGATGCTGTAAAAATGCTTTGCTCTGCCTGTAACCTCACATTCTATGCCGCTTTGTGCCATTTTTTCCTTCAGTGCGGAAATTATTTCGGCAACGAACGCCTCACGTTCGCTTTTCTTCTGGTTTATGCTTTCGGCAATCTCCTCATATGCCACCGGGTCCAGATATTTTAAGGACAGGTCCTCAAGCTCCGACTTAATCTTTGAAATACCGAGACGGTGTGCAAGAGGAGCGTAAACGTCAAGAGTTTCCTTCGCTATATACAGCTGCTTTTCGCGAGATTGAAAATTCAGCGTGCGCATATTGTGCAGACGGTCAATCAATTTTATGATAACCACGCGGATATCCTTGCTCATGGCAAAGAACATTTTGCGCAGATTTTCAACCTGAGCCTCCTGACGCTCGGTATACTGAATTTTTTTCAGCTTTGTAACGCCGTCCACAATTTCCGCAACCGGTCTGCCAAAAAGCATGGCAATATTGTCAAAGGTGTAAGGGGTATCCTCGATTACGTCATGAAGAAGTCCGGCGCATATGGCAACGCTGTCCATGGAAAGCTCCGATGCGATATACGCAATCTGCACAGGGTGGATTATATACGGTTCGCCCGATTTTCGAAACTGATTTTTGTGCGCCGCCTTTGCAAGACGGTATGCAACATAAATCATGTCGGTGTTTGATTTGGGACTGTATTCCCGCACACGGTCTATGACCTTCTGCACAATGACGTCGGTTTCGTCGGCTATATGACCGAGCTTGTCGGCAGCGGCAAAAATATCTGTATTTGTTTTTTTCGTCATACTACCATTCCAATCTGTTTTTTAATATCCTTGATGAGAAGCTGCAAATTTTCGCTGCCCTGATATGTATTTACATTCATGTTAAATGCTGCGTTCACGGTATCGCCCAACTTAAATTCGCCGCAGTAGCCGCCCATACCGAAGCCGGCAGCGGAAAAGGAATATCCTCCGCAGGAAAGGCGCAGACGAAGGTGTCTGCCGTCAGCGCCCATAGGCGAAATCTGCGTAATTTTTGCATTGGACAGTGAAAATACCGGATTTTCGTTTCCGCAGCCGAAGGGCTCAAGTCTTGAAATCATTTTCGCGGCGGAAAGAGTGATGCTTTCCGGGCTTAAAGGACAGTCAATTTTTATGTTGGGCATAAGCTGTTTACCGGTAAGTTTGCTTTTGGCATATGCGTTAATGCGCTGCCTGAAAGCTTCTATTCTGTCTGTCGGAATGCTCAGACCCGCCGCCTGAGCATGACCGCCGAAGGCTGTCAGTATATCCTCGCTGTCCGAAAGAGCGTCAAAAAGATTCATCTCTTCGATTGAGCGTCCGGAGCCTTTTCCCTTGCCGTTTTCGCAGGAAATAAGTATACACGGACGATAAAAATGCTCGCAAAGCCGTGACGCAACAATTCCGATAACCCCGGGATGCCAGCCTTCACCGGACAGAACGTACACGTGCTGCTCGGTATCAAAGGTCATTGCCTGTTCAAGGGCGCTGCTGAAAATTTCCTGTTCTATCTGCTGACGTTTGCGGTTGGTTTCGTTAAGGAACAGAGCCGTTTCGAGAGCCTTGTCGTAACTCGGCTCGGTCAAAAGCTCCACAGCGGTCTTGGCATGGGCAAGACGTCCGGCGACATTGAGCCTGGGCGCAAGTGTGAACGCAACAGTTGTGCTGTCAACGGTTCGGCTGCCTATGCCCGACGCCTCTAAAAGCGCCCTGATTCCGTTATTGCGTCCGCCGGAGATTGCTGTAATTCCCCGGTCGGTAATTATTCTGTTTTCGCCCAGCAGCGGCACCACATCGGCGATAGTGCCGAGGGATACCACATCGGCATATTCGTAAAATATATCTTTTGTGGGAAAACCCATACGTACGGCAAGGGCAAGCACAAGCTTGAACGCCGTGCCGACTCCGGCAAGATTAGGGAAAGGATAGGTGCTGTCGGCACGCTTGGCGTTTATAACTGCGGCGGCTCTTGGGAGAGTGTCCTTGCAGGTGTGGTGGTCTGTTATGATGACGTCGAGCCCCTGGGTTTTGGCAAATTCCGTTTCGCCTACCGACGTTATGCCGCAGTCCACGGTAATCATCAGGGTTGAGCCTCCACGGGCAATTCTGTTAATGGCGGGAATGTTAAGCCCATAGCCCTCTTTAAAGCGGTCAGGAATATAATATTCAACATTAGCGCCGATTTTCTTCAAAAATCCGTATAATACGGCGGTGGAAGTTACTCCGTCCGCGTCATAGTCGCCATAAACCGTGATTTTCTCCTTGGAGGACAAAGCGGCGATAATTCTGTCCGCTGCCGCATCCATATCATTAAGCAAAAAGGGGTCGTGTATGCCGTCCAGTCCTTTTTTCAGAAAGGACGCGGCAGCTTTTGAATCGGTTATTCCGCGGTTTAAAAGGATAACGGCTATAGCCGGAGGAATTTTGCAGCAGTTGGCAAAATTTGTAATATCCTCTTTTTTCAGTTGTTTGTTTCTGTATTCCCAAATTTTATCGTGCATAAGCTTCTCCAAATAAAAACTACCTTATTATTATATCATTTTTTTGAAAATTTTTCAAGCATTTTAATTGTAATGAATAAAATTTGTTGTATCGGGGATAATAACAGCAGTTACAAAGGAAAAAACATACCTAAGCTGCGGTTTCACAGATCACATTATAATAATAAAGGCACGGCGCTCTTCTTCGCTATAAAGCGTCCGCTTTTGTTATATATCCGCGGCTTTCCACGGGGCATTATACGTACCATGCATCAAGGAGGTGAATTTCAATGCCGAACAACAATCAGAATAACAACAATAACCAGAACAAAAATAACAATAATCAGAACAGCAATAAGAACAACAATCAGAATAACAACAAGAAAAATAATCAGAACAGCAACAAAAAGGAAAACTGCGACAACTACTGAGGAAGCACGGGAAAATTGGATGGGGTGCCGTTGAATCAGGACGGCATAATACCGAGTCCGATAACCGAAAAATGACAAAACGGAGCGTTCGGGATTTAATACTAACGAATCCTGCTGTTATTTATGGACTAACAGCCTAAAAACCTTGATATTATGCGATTTTTGGCTACTTTGAGCCGATGTTTTTTAAAACAATTTAATAAAAAAATCTAAAAGCGTGTTTACTTTGCTCATTGCGAGCTAATGTGGACACGCTTTTTTGTTGCCCGATTTCGGGACGGAGGTAAAAAAATGTACGATAAAAATTATGAACTGCTTGCCGATGCAATTATTGTTCAAGCAGCAAAAGATTACAGACGGTCAAAATCCGTATCGGTCAGAAACGAAATTAAATGTTTTTTTCTCTCGGAGTGGTTCGCTTGTTTAACAAATACAGACGGTCATAAGCTGTTTAGAAAATTAGAGCAGGAACGAGATGGAAAGAAAAAGCATCGAGGAAAGGAGGTTTACGATGTCAGTATTCAGAATTGAGAAAAACAAAAATTACACGGTTATGTCAAATCATCATCTGAGAGACAATGAATTATCGCTCAAGGCAAAAGGACTAT
>JAQXUJ010000154.1 GCA_029219925.1 Clostridiales bacterium
ACACGATGAGTGTTGAACGCAGAAATTTGTTAAAGGCATACGGAGCGGAGCTTGTTCTAACCGAAGGTGCGAAAGGAATGAAAGGTGCTATTGCCAAAGCACAGGAATTAGCACTTGAAACACCGAACAGCTTTATTCCGAGTCAGTTCACAAATGTGTCAAACCCGGCTGCACACCGCAACACAACAGGCCCGGAAATTTGGGAAGATACTGACGGCAAGATTGATATATTTGTTGCCGGTGTAGGTACGGGCGGTACTTTGTCAGGTGTTGGCGAATACTTGAAATCGCAAAATCCAAATGTTAAAATTGTTGCGGTAGAACCGGCAGGATCACCTGTTTTATCAAAGGGTACTCCGGGACCGCATAAAATACAAGGTATAGGAGCAGGCTTTGTACCGGATACTCTTAACACGGACATCTATGATGAAATCATTACCGTTGAAAACGAAGACGCTTTTGAAACAGGAAGATCTCTTGCAAGAAAAGAAGGTTTACTTGTCGGAATATCTTCCGGAGCTGCGGTTTATGCCGCAACAGAGCTTTCAAAACGTCCCGAAAACAAAGGGAAAATTATAGTGGCTCTTTTGCCTGATACCGGAGAAAGATATCTATCCACACCAATGTTTGCAGATTAATTTATACGAAAGCAGGGATTTACAATGATGAACTCAATATTTTCTTCAACTGTATATTCGACTAAAGCCGCAGAATACGGCTTTGCTGCTATGCGTAAAAATAATTGCTGCTGTATCGCTTGCTGTCAAAAACGAGCGGTACGGCATTTTTTATAATATATAACAATCAAATGTTTATATAGAATAAGATGCATTCCGCTTGTGAATTTCGCAAGCGGAATTTTTTATATGAAAGGAGTTTTTTATATGAAATCTACAACTGAAAGCATTACGGCAAAGCTTTGCTCATTTGCAAGAGCATATCATTCAAATTTTGATAAGGACAAAATTTTCGATGATTACCTTGCGTTTGATGTGATGGGAAAAACAGAATACGAAGAAGCCGGGCAGCTTATTGAAAATGGATTTGCACCCGAAAGGTACAATCCCGACAAGGCTTTTGACAGAAAGATAATCAATAGTATTATTTCTGACTATATAGCTCCTATTCCTTTGTCGAGAGCGGCTTTTACCGAACAGCGGCTTTATGAATTTGCAAAAAAACATAAAGAAATTCAGTATGTAATTTGCGGAGCCGGAATGGACACTTTTTCTTTCAGGAACACAAATACGAATATAAAAGTGTTTGAGCTTGACCATCCTAATACGCAAAAATATAAAAAAGATAAAATCAAGGAGCTTGAATGGATTATTCCCGACAATGTCAGGTTCGTTCCTGTTGACTTTACAAAAGACAGCATGGAAAAAGCGCTTATACGATACGGATTTAACAGACAAATTCCGACTTTCTATGCCATACTCGGTGTAACCTATTATCTTACTCTTTCGACATTTGAGGATACAATCGCAAAGATTGCAAACCTTTCATCAGCGGAAAGCGAGGTGGTTTTTGACTTTCCCGATGAAACTACTTTTTCCGCAAAAGCAGAGAATCGAACGAAAGAGCTTGCATTGATAACCGAAAAACTCGGCGAACCGATGCTGCACGGATATTCGAAAAAAGAAATTTGCGATGTGCTAAAAAAATACAAATACAAGACTGATATACACGAAACACCGCAAATGATACAGAAAAAATATTTTGACGGTCGTACAGATGGACAGAAAGCCTTTGAAAATATACATTTTTTATCAGCAATAAGAGAGGAGAAACAAAAAATGAATACTTTTATTTTTACATCAGAATCGGTAACGGAGGGACATCCCGACAAAGTGAGCGACATTATATCGGACTCAATCTTGGACGCATATCTCGAAAAAGATGAAAACGCAAGAGCAGCAGTGGAAACAATGGTTAAAAACAATACTGTAATATTAGCAGGTGAAATTTCAAGCACAGCATCCATCAATATCGAACAAACGGTAAGAAATGCAATAGATAAAATCGGATATAATCGTCCGGAGCTTGGGTTTGATTCACATAGTGCAGAAATTATCATAAGATTGGATAGACAATCCGACGATATAGCGCAAGGCGTAAATAATACACTTGAGACAAGAAATTTTGATACAAAGGCAGAAACGGGAGCCGGTGATCAAGGAATGGTATTCGGTTATGCAAGTGATGAAACAGAGGAGTATATGCCTCTTGCAATATCTTTGGCACACAGTCTTGCAAAAAAACTCTCGGAGGTGCGAAAGAATAATATATTGCCATATTTGCGCCCCGACGGAAAGACGCAGGTTTCTGTTCGATATGAAAACAATACTGCGGCAGCTGTTGATACTGTATTGGTATCGGCACAGCACGAGCCTGACATATCTCAGGAAAAGATACGGGAAGATATTATCCGTGAAGTGATAACTCCCGTTATCCCGAAAAAGCTTTTGAGTAAAGATACAAAGATACTAATAAATTCTACAGGGCGATTTGTTATCGGAGGTCCTGTCGGCGACAGCGGACTTACCGGAAGAAAAATAATTGTAGACACCTATGGGGGTAGTGCTCATCACGGCGGTGGAGCTTTTTCCGGAAAAGATCCCACAAAGGTTGACAGGAGTGCTGCGTATGCGGCGAGATATGCGGCAAAAAATATTGTTGCTGCTCATCTTGCAAAAAAAGTCGAAATTCAAATTGCTTACGCTATCGGTGTTGCCGCACCGGTTTCGGTATATGTCAATACATTCGGAACAGGCATTATTCCCGATTCGGATATTCAAAAAATAATAACCGAAACGATAGATTTCAGACCGGGAGCAATTATAGTTAATTTGGACCTAAGAAAGCCGATATATAAAGAAACCGCCGCCTACGGACATTTTGGAAGAAAGGATATTACCTTCCCTTGGGAAAAGATAGATTTAGCAGAAGTATTAAGAGAAAAGGCGGGAAAATAAAATGAAAAAAATCGCAAGCTTTACCGTAAATCACGATAAATTGGAAAAGGGTATGTATGTTTCGCGTATTGACGGCGATATATACACCTACGACATAAGAATGAAAAAGCCAAACGCAGGCGACTATATTTCAACTGCCGCATTACACACATTTGAGCATCTTTTTGCAACATATGCCAGAAATTCAAAATATGCTGACAGCGTTATTTATGTCGGTCCTATGGGATGCAGAACCGGATTTTATATTTTGCTTCGCAGTGATGTGAAAAAATCGGAAGCCTTATCACTTGTCCGTAAAGCTTTTGAATTTATAGCTAATTTTAAGGGGGAAATCCCGGGAAGTAAGCGGCAGGAATGCGGCAATTATAGAGAACACGATTTATCGGGTGCAAAAGAAATTGCCTCCGATATGCTGAATGTATTATCAGAAAAAACGGAGGCTGATATGATTTATGAAGAATAAAAAAAAACAATCGGCTTTATCGGTGCAATGGATAGCGAGATTAAGTTATTGACCGACAAACTTGAAAATCGAGTATATCAATCCTACGGAGATTTGAATTATGTCAGCGGAAACTTCGGCTGAAATTGTATTGAAATTTATTAGCTTATTTTAGGAAAGAGAGGGATTGGATTATGTCAAACTATAAATATATTGAATCGTCATTAATACACGGAGGAATTTACGGTGATAAATATACGGGAGCAGTTAATGTTCCGATATATCAAACATCAACCTACGAACAAAAGGAACTTGGAGGTACGCCCCAATGGGAATATTCAAGAACAGGCAATCCGACAAGAGCAGCACTTGAAAGTTTGATTGCAGAGCTTGAGAACGGAACAAACGGATTTGCATTTGGTTCGGGTATGGCTGCTATTACGGCGGTTTTGAGCCTTTTTAAAGCCGGTGACAAGGTCATTATATCCAGTAATGTGTATGGAGGAACATTCCGTGTGCTTGACAAGGTCTTTAATAATTTTAATATTACATATTCGATAGAGGATACAACCGATATAGAAGCTTTAGACAGAAAAATCACATCAGATGTAAAGGCTGTTTTAATAGAAAGCCCTGCCAATCCGCTTTTAACGATTACCGACATTTCGGCAATATCGGGCCTTGCGAAAAAGCATAATATTCTTACCATCGTTGACAACACTTTTATGACGCCTTATCTTCAAAGACCGCTTGACCTTGGTGCTGATATCGTAATACACAGTGCAACAAAGTATCTCGGTGGTCACAGCGACCTTGTTGTGGGACTTGTTGTTGTAAAAGATAGAATTCTTGCTGAAAAACTCGCCTTTATTCAAAATTCAACAGGTGGCATTTTAGGACCGTTTGATTCGTTTCTTCTTATCAGAGGAATAAAAACACTTGGAGTGCGTATGGATCGCCATGTTTCAAATGCAGAAAAAGCCGCAGAGTATCTGCAAAACAATGAAGCGGTGAAAAATGTATATTATCCCGGACTTCCGAAC
This sequence comes from Clostridiales bacterium, assembly GCA_029219925.1. Taxonomy (GTDB): domain Bacteria; phylum Bacillota; class Clostridia; order UBA1381; family UBA1381; genus UBA1738. The sequence goes on from JAQXUJ010000154.1 coordinate 4,461, forward strand.
GCACGGGGATATGATATAAATAAGCGTCAAGCCAAAAACGGCGGCGCAATGATTTCGTTTGAATTATATTCGAACTATAATATAAGGAAATTCTTTTCATCATTGAAATTGGTTGCTCTTGCAGAAAGCTTGGGCGGTGTTGAGTCGCTTGTATGCCATCCGGCAAGTATGACACACGCCTCTATTCCCTATGAAATCAGACAAAAGATAGGTATAACCGATGGACTGATAAGACTCTCTATCGGAATTGAAAACATTGAAGATATTCTTACTGATATAGATCAAGCTATAAAAGAAAGTGAGGAATAAATTATGCAATATTACAATTCAATGCAGGATATGATTGGAAACACACCCCTTGTCAAATTAATCAATATAGATCTTCCGGACAGTGTGAACCTTTTTGCGAAGCTTGAACTGTATAATCCGTCGGGCAGCGTTAAAGACAGAATCGGCAAGTATATGATTGCTGATGCCGAAAAAAAGGGGCTTCTGAAACCGGGTGGAACGATTATTGAAGGAACGGCGGGAAATACAGGACTCGGTATTGCATTTGCTGCACTAAATAAAGGTTATCGTGTAATTTTTGTTGTGCCGACAAAGTTTTCTGAGGAAAAGCAAACACTTATGCGGGCACTTGGTGCTGAAATAATAAACACTCCGAGAGAGGACGGTATGCTTGGTGCATCGGCAAAAGCAAAAGAATTGGAAGAATCGATTTCCGGCGCTGTTTCGTTAAAGCAGTTTGAAAACCCTGCAAACCCGCTTGCTCATTATGAAACCACAGGTCCCGAAATATACTCTGCACTTGACGGGAAGATAGATTATTTGGTTGCCGGAGCAGGAAGCGGCGGTACATACAGCGGAATTATGCGGTATTTGAAAGAAAAAAATTCTAAAATCAGCGGAATACTTGCCGATCCTGTCGGCTCTACGATGGGGGGCGGCGAACACGGTGACTACAATATCGAGGGAATAGGTAACGATTTTATAGCTGATACGATGGATATGAGTCTTGTCGACAAAGTTATAAAAATAACGGATGACGATGCTTTCGGAGGTTCAAGGGAATTGGCAAAAAAAGAAGGTATTTTTGCAGGCTCATCCTCAGGCGGAGCGTTAGCGGCAGCAAAAAAGCTCATAAAATCAGGTGCAACAGGAAATATTGTAGTAATACTTCCGGATAGAGGGGATCGTTATTTCAGTAAAAATTTATATGTTTGAGTACAGGTCATTTTCATAAAAATAGTCAAAGCCGAGAAAGTTTGCGACATTTCTCGGCTTTTTATCAGATTATATAATCGTTGACGTAGGATTCATTTTGCTTATCTGAAATACCTTGCAAAGTAATGCCGTCAAATATCCTTGCGTTTATCATGCTGTCACCTTTAGCGGTCAAACAAACATTCTGAAAAGTCATTAGTTTTGCCGATTTTTGTCTTAAACCGCATAATTTTCGTTAGACAAAAAACCACCGGTGTATCCGGTGGTTCCGTAAGCATTTTACTATGAATTATCTGTTGTATGCCGCACAAAAGTAAGCTATATTTATGCCGCTTAGTATAGCATCGCCCGTATATAGTGCGGACAGCAGATAAAAGTCCTGCATATTACTTAGTTCTTCGGCTTGAAAAAGGAGGGGACATTTACGCTGTCCATGCCTGTTTTCAAGGTTCTTGAGAAGATTGCGTCATCATCGTTTGAAGGCGAAAAGGTCGGAATATGAGACCCGAAGTCATTCGATTTAGGTGTATTCGGTGTAATGGTGTCGGTTTTGATGCCTCTCTTATTCTTTGCGTTGAGCCCGGTTGCGATGAGAGTAACTTTGATCTCATCCTTCATATTTTCATCAACGGCAGTACCGACAATAATGGTTGCGTCTTGTGAAACCATTTCACGGACAATAGAGGAAACTTCTCCCATATCAACCAGTGAGAATTCTGTTCCGCCGGTGATGTTAAGAAGAACATTGTGTGCGCCGGAAATGCTTGTTTCAAGAAGCGGCGACTCGATAGCGGCACGTACTGCGTCCTGAGCGGCATTTTCGCCTTTACCGATACCAATGCCCATGTGAGCTACGCCGGAATCGCGCATAATCGTACTTACGTCTGCAAAGTCACAGCTGATAATACCGTTCTGAGCAATAACCTCAATAATGCCCTCAACGCCCTGACGCAGAACCTCATCTGCCAGTTTGAAGGAATCCTTTATAGAGATTTTCTTATCTGCCGTCTTAAGAAGCAAATCATTGGGAATTGTGACGATTGCGTCAACGTTTGCCGACAGCTGCTCGATGCCCTGTTCAGCGTTTCTTGCTCTCTGCGGTCCTTCAAAGAAGAAGGGCTTTGTAACAACGGCAACGGTAAGTATTCCCATATCCTTTGCCAGCTTAGCTATAACCGGAGCGGCGCCGGTTCCTGTACCGCCGCCCATGCCGGCAGTTATAAATACCATTTCCGTATTTTCAAGAAGCTCTTTAATTGCGCTTTCGGTTTCTTCCGCAGCCTTCTGACCGATTTCCGGTTTAGCGCCTGCGCCGAGACCCTGAGTAAGTCTTGTCCCAATTTGCAATGCAACCGGAGCCTTAACGGTTTTAAGCTGCTGCAAATCTGTATTAATAGCAATAAATTCCGCCTTGGAACCATTCGCCTCAATCATACGGTCACCAGCGTTATCGCCGCCGCCGCCCACGCCGATGACCTTGATTCTTGCGCCGTCGGTGGGCTGAGCTGCAACAGAATCGGTCGCAAAATCCATATTGTTACCCATATATATATCCTCCTTAGTCTATTATCTTACAATTATACATTTTTATTTTACTATGTTTTTCCGATTATTTCAATAGTTATTTAAAAAAAAATTGAAAAAAGCCGAAAATTTTACTTTTTGTTAAAATTATGGGGTATAAATTGCCTTGCCCGTAGTGGACAGGTTGATAGTTCCACGTGAATTTTCCGTCAGCTTGTTTGAATTAACAGCTTCCTTTAAAAGTGCAAGCTTGCGCTGGAAATCAATATGGGTTCCACAGATAACGTCCAGACGGTTCTGGTAATTAAATGTTATATTTGTCATATCCTCAAAGGACATAACGGTTATATCCTTTATTATATCCGCTTTTTCCATATATCCTATGCATGACATAATAATTTTTTGAGTTTCCTCATCTTTGAACGCAATTTGCTCGCCCTCGTTGGCGGAAAGGAAGGATGCGCCCTCCATAACGGGAATACCATCCTGCTTTTCCGTTGTTTTTTCAAGTATTTTTCCGTTTCCATCAATTATAATATATTCCTCGGAATAGGCAATCTGGAATACCGGCTTACATTCTTCTATTTCAATAAGAAGAGATGCCGGGAAGGGTCTTTTTTTGACGGTGATCTTGTCCACATATGCAAGCTCGGAAAGCATCTTCTTTATGCCGCGCTTGCTTGTACGGAACAGATTTTTTCCGTTGACGTAGCTTATTTGTGACGTAATCTGTTCCGAACTTAGCTTTGAATTACCTGTGACGTTTACGGCTTTAATATTGAAAAAAGGCGTGAAGAGCATGACCGAAAGCACGACAATAAGCGCCAGGACGGTAAAGAAGGTATACCTTCTTATCTTTTGTTCTCTTATCCGTTTCTGACGCCGCTTATTATGACGGGCTTTAAAATTATCTTCGCCTGCCTTTTTTTTTGCCATAAGCGTTCACTCTTTTCGTTTTATATCAATACCGCATGAGGCAAGCGTTTTTTCAATGCTTTGATAGCCTCTGTCGATATATTTCACATTTTCAATCTCGGTTGTACCTTCCGCTGCCAGAGCAGCTACCACAAGAGCCGCACCGCCGCGAAGTTCTTTTGCCATTACCTTTGCGCCGGTAAGCTTGCTTTTGCCGATTACCACGGCAACCCTGCCGTCGGTTTTTATATCCGCGCCCATTCTGACAAGCTCTTCAATGTGCTGGAAACGGTTTTCAAAGATATTTTCCACAAAAACGCTGGTTCCGCGGCATTGAGTTGCAAGCGCCATGAAGGGCGACTGAATATCGGTGGGAAATCCCGGATAGGGCATGGTTTTTATTGTATCCACGCTTTTCAGGATTTTCGCCGGCTGAAGAATTACTTTTGTTTTTTCTGTATAAAGCCGGCAGCCCATATCTTTGAGGGTGTTAATCATAGCGCCCATATGTGTGCTGTCGGTATTTTTCAGAATAACCGTTCCGTCCGATGCCGCAGCACATGCAAGATATGTAGCCGCCACAATCCTGTCGGGAATAATGGTATATTCCACGCCGTAGAGCTTATGTACACCTTCAATTGATATGGTGTCACTTCCGGCACCCCGAATTTTTGCGCCCATTCGGTTCAGGAAATTCTGCAAATCCACAATTTCCGGTTCCCTGGCGGCGTTTTCAATAATGGTAATACCCTCAATCATGCATGCCGCCAGCATAGTGTTTTCTGTTGCGCCCACGCTGGGGAAATCGAGGTGAATATTTGCCGGTTCGGTTTTGTCCGCTTTGCAGTAGATAAATCCGTGAGATTCGGTAATCTCCACTCCCAGCTGCCGCAGAGCTTTCAGATGCAGGTCAATGGGACGGTTGCCTATTTCACAGCCGCCGGGCATTGAAACCTCCGCCTTTCCGAATTTTGAGATTATGGCACCCAGAAATATTATTGATGAGCGCATCTGACGCATCAGTTCATCAGGTATGGTATACACCGAAATATCGGAGGAATCCACCTCCAGACAGTTATCCTCCCACTTTACGCGGCAGCCCAGATTTTTTAATACCTCAATGGTCATTTCTACATCGCGCAGCCGCGGGCAGTTATATATTATGTTTTTTCCATCGCTTAAAATTGCGGCGGCAAGTATGGGAAGAACGGCATTTTTCGAGCCCTGAACATCAATTTCGCCTTCCATTTTCCGCCCGCCGTCAATTATCAGCTTACTCACAGAAACACCTCCCAATCTATAATTTTCATACTGTATAATATGAAAATTACGGTATAGTGTTCCTGTATCACTTTATTATACCAAAAGCGTGCCGTAAAATCAACTTTTTTTATTAAATTCTTTTAAAAACTTCTTATCCTCGTCGGTTAACGGCGCAGTTTTCAGCATATCGGGACGTTTTTTCAGGGTAGTAATAAGGGCCTGGCGACGTTTCCAGATTTCAATATTTTTATGATGTCCGGAAACAAGAATATCGGGAATTTTTCTTCCCATAAATTCCCGTGGCTGGGTGTATTGGGGATATTCCAAAAGTCCGGAAAAGTGACTTTCATTGCGGTAAGAGTCCTCACTTGCCAGAACGCCGGGAATCATGCGGCTTACGGCATCAATAACCGTCATGGCAGGCAATTCGCCGCCGGTCAGCACAAAATCTCCTATGGAAATTTCCTCGTCCACCAGCATATCGATAATACGCTGATCCACGCCCTCGTAATGACCGCAGATGAAAACAATCCGGTCGAACTTTGAAAGCTCTACCGCCTTTTTTTGATTGAAAACGGCGCCCTGAGGCGACATAAACACCGTATGAGGTTTTTTTTCGCAGCCTTCGGTAACGGCGGCGTATGCGTCGTAAATGGGCTGGGGTGTCATAATCATTCCGCCGCCGCCGGAATATGGGTAATCGTCGGTTTTTTTATGCTTGTTGGCGGAGTAATCACGAATGTTTGTAAAGCTCATCTCAATCAGACCGGCGTCCCGGGCACGCCCTGTAATACTTTCCCCCAAAACCGCTTCGAACATTTCGGGAAACAGCGTTAAAACATCAAATCTTATCATTCTTCCAGACCTTCCGGTATTTTTATTGCAATACGCCTGTTTTCAATATCCACCGACTGTACAACGCCGTCGATTATGGGTACAAGCAGATTTTTCTTTCCGTTTCGCTTAATATCGTAAATATCGTTGGAGCCGGTGGTGAATACGTCGGAAAGCGTGCCGATTTCGCCGTTTTCGTCCCATACGCTGCAGCCCACAAGATCGGCGATGTAATAGACATTTTCGGGCAGACTGCCGAGCAGCTCCTTAGGCGCAAAAAGCACAGAATTTTTGAATTGCTCTGCCTGTTCTATGGAGGTTATCTGCGCAAAAGCGACAATTATATTATTTTTCTGATATTTTACATGCTTTACGTCCAGCCTTGTATCGGCGCCGCGGAGGCGCGCATATACATATTCAAGTTCTTCAAAAACGTCAGGGGAATCAGTCCACGGTGTTACCTTTACCTCGCCCCTAAGACCGTGTGTGTTGATAATTTTTCCTACCTCCAGCAGGTCCATCAGTATTTCTCCTCTTCACATATTAAAATAAGTGCCCCGAAATATTTAAGACACTCATTTTAACTCTTATTGAACTATGTCGACAGATACACGCTTATTTTCAATGCTTGCAGCTGCCTTAACAACGGTACGGATTGCCTTGGCAATCTTACCCTGTCTGCCGATAACCTTGCCCATGTCGCTGTCCGCAACACGCAGCTCAAGGGTTACCGAATCGCCCCCGTCGATTTCCGTTACGGAAACCTGATCGGGGTTTTCTACCAATGCTTTTGCAATGATTTCCAAAACTTCTTTCATTACGGTAATCTCCTTACATAATACCCTGCTTCTTTAAAAGAGCTTTAACAGTATCTGTGGGCTGTGCACCGTTAGCAATCCATTTCTTTGCCGCATCTGCGTCAATGTTTACTGTTGCAGGGTCTGTTAATGGGTTGTATGTTCCGATTTCTTCGATAAATCTGCCATCTCTGGGGTATCTCGAATCAGCAACGACTACTCTGTAAAAAGGAGCTTTCTTCGCACCCATTCTTCTGAGTCTGATTTTTACTGCCATTTATTTCACCTCCCTAAAAAACTTCTTTTGTATATCAAAGTCTTTCGACATTAATACCGTTAATATCTGCCGCCCATCTTTTTGAGGCGCTTCATCATTCGCGCCTGCTTTCCGCCGGACAGCTGTTTCATCATCTGCTTCATCTGCTCAAACTGCTTTAAAAGCTCGTTTACGTCCTGAACACGGGTTCCGCTGCCTTTGGCAATGCGCACCTTGCGGCTGGCGGCGATAATCTTCGGATTTGCGCGTTCCTTCGGGGTCATGGACTGAATAATTGCCTCGGTGCGCTTCATTCTTTTCTCGCCGTCCGCCTCGTTGATTTTGTCCAGCATGGACTTATCCACGCCGGGAATCATGCCTATCAGCTGTGAGAAAGAGCCCATTTTTTTAATCTGCTGGAATTGGGTCAGAAAATCCTCCAGATCGAAGGTCTGCTGGCGCATTTTGCGCTCCAGCTCCGCAGCCTCCTTCTCGTTAACGACCTCCTGCGCCTTGTCTATGAGGGTCATGACGTCGCCCATGCCGAGGATTCGGCTTGCCATTCTGTCGGGATGGAACGGCTCAAGCTCGGACAGCTTTTCGCCCACCGATGCAAATTTTATCGGCTTTCCGGTAACTGCCTTTACCGACAGCGCCGCACCGCCTCTTGTATCGCCGTCCAGCTTTGACAGTATTACGCCGGAAATTTCCAGCTGTGAATTAAAGCTTTCCGCAACATTAACCGCGTCCTGACCGGTCATTGCGTCTACAACCAATAAAATCTCGGAGGGATTAACGCCGTCCTTTATGTTCTGCAGCTCCTCCATCAGAGCCTCGTCTATATGCAGACGTCCCGCCGTATCGATTATAACGGGGTCATTCCCGTGTTTTTTCGCATGCTGAAAGGCGGCTTTTGCAATATTCACGGGATTTTCATCGGTACCCATTGAAAACACCGAAACGCCTATCTGGTCGCCAAGAACCTGCAGCTGCTTTATTGCCGCCGGACGGTATACGTCGCAGGCAACCATCAGCGGCCGTTTATCCATAGTTTTCCGCAGGTGAAGGGCAAGCTTTGCGGCGGCGGTGGTTTTGCCGGCACCCTGAAGACCGCACAGCATGATTACCGAAGGCGGATTTTTGGAAAATTCCAGCCGGGTATTTTCCGCGCCCATAAGCTCGGTCAGCTCGTCGCGGACAATTTTCAGTATATTCTGCGACGGAGTAAGGCTTTCCAAAACCTCTGCCCCGGTCGCCTTTTCGGAAACGGTTTTCACAAAATCCTTTACAACCTTGAAGTTTACGTCCGCCTCCAAAAGCGCCAGCTTAACCTCACGCATGGCGGCTTTTATATCTTTTTCGGAAATTTTACCGACGCCCCTCAGTTTTTTGAATACGCCGGATAGCTTTTCGCCGAGATCTTCAAATGCCATAATTTCACCGCCTTCTACATTTTGCTTTTTATATCTTCAACCTTGTCAGCAAGCTGTTTTGTCAGCTCATTCGGCTGCATTTTCATAATAATTCCGCGCATTTCCTCCGCAAGACGGCTTATTTCGGAAAATCTCTCCGCCATATGCAGCTTTTCTTCAAATTCGGCAAGATGCGCCTCGCCCTGTTTGATAACTGCGCGCACTCCCTGACGCGACACCTGCATTTCTTCTGCTATTTCCGCCAGGGATAAATCCTGATTATAATAGCCGTCAAGAGCGCTCAGCTGCTTTTCGGTCAACAGCTCTCCGTAAAAATCCAGGAGCATGCTCACCGTCAAATCCTTTGCCAATTTTTACGCCCCTTTTATGTTTTGGTGTAAACCAAAAAAACTTTACACGACATATTATATCCTATTTTTCCGCTGATGTCAATAGCATTATAAAAATTTATTTCTTTTTTTCGCTGTTATCGCCGCATGTGCCGTTCTTGCCGCAGGTATCACAGCCGCCGCAGCCGCAGGAACAGCGTCCCCTGCGCTTGATTACCGACTGCAGAGCCAAAAATGCGATAACTGCCAGAACCGCTATTATAATTATATCCGTCATGATAACATCTCCTTTTTATGGATTATACCACTAAATTTGTGTTTTTACAATAATAAATATTGACAATAAGGGAAAAATTTTATATAATAATAAGATAAAATGGATACAAATGCGTAATTTATAAAGGAAGGCTGTTGTTATGGAAAAATACGGTGTAAATGAAATCAGAGAAAAATTCTTGAGCTTTTTTGAGTCAACGGGATGTCTGCGCTTGGACAGCTTTTCCCTTGTGCCAAAAAACGACGCCAGTCTGCTGCTTATTAATTCGGGCATGGCGCCCATGAAAAAATGGTTTACTGGTGCGGAAATTCCGCCCAGAAAGCGCGTTACCACCTGTCAGAAGTGTATCAGGACTCCCGACATTGAGTGCGTGGGAAAAACCGCCCGCCACGGTACATTTTTTGAGATGCTCGGGAACTTTTCCTTCGGCGATTATTTCAAGCATGAAGCAATTGCGTGGGGCTGGGAATTTCTGACCGAGGTTATGGGTATCCCTGCCGACAAGCTGTGGATTACCGTTTATGAGGAGGACGACGAGGCAAGGGATATTTGGATTAACGAAATCGGCGTGGCTCCGGAGCGGGTTATCAAAATGGGTAAGGAGGACAATTTCTGGGAGCACGGAACCGGTCCCTGCGGCCCCTGCTCGGAAATCCATGTTGACCGCGGCGAAGAGTACAGCTGCGGCCCCGACTGCCATATGGGCTGTGACTGCGACAGGTTTATGGAGGTATGGAATCTGGTATTCACCCAGTTTGACAAGGACGAAAACGGAAATTATAACCGCCTTTCCCACCCGAATATTGATACAGGAATGGGTCTTGAGCGTCTGGCTGCCGTTATGCAGGGTGTGGATAATCTTTTTGAGGTTGACACGGTGCGCAATATTATGAATCACATCTCAAAAATTGCCGGCGTGACATATAAATCCAATCCGAAAACCGACGTTTCTCTGCGTGTTATCACCGACCATATCCGCAGCACCGTTATGATGGTTTCGGACGGAGTAATTCCGTCCAATGAAGGCAGAGGATATGTTTTAAGACGTCTGCTGCGCCGGGCGGCACGTCACGGAAAGCTGCTTAATATAAAGGGCGAATTTTTGTATCAGGTGGCGGATACGGTTATTAACGAATCCGCTCAGGGTTATCCGGAGCTGGCGGAAAAACGTGATTATATAAAGAAAATTATCAGAATTGAAGAGGACAGATTTGCAAAGACGGTGGATAACGGTCTTGCAATCCTGAACGATTACATTGCGGAGCTTAAGAAGAAGGGCGAAACCGTTTTGAGCGGCGAGCAGTCCTTCAAGCTGAACGATACCTATGGCTTCCCCATAGACCTGACGGTGGAAATCTGTGCGGAGCAGGGCATAAGCGTTGACCGGGAGGGCTATGACCGGGAGCTTGCCGTTCAGAAGGAAACCGCAAGAAACGCCCGCAAGGACGGTTCAAGCTGGGAGGACGACGGCAGCTACACCTTTGAGGATGCCGAGGCTACGGAATTTGTGGGCTATGACAGTCTGACCGCCGATTCAAAAATTGTCGGAATTGTTGCCGAGGGCGAGGTGTCTGCGGAAATCGAAGAGGGCGCAAAGGGCATAATCGTGACCGAAAAAACTCCGTTCTATGCGGAAATGGGCGGTCAGACAGGAGATATAGGCAAAATCACAAAGGACGGCGCAGAGGCGAAAATTATTGATACGAAAAAGAACGGCAATGGTATTTATATGCATATTGCCGAGGTAACCAAGGGTCGCTTTTCATCGGGCGATGCGGTTACCCTGGAGGTTTGCAGAAGGAACAGGATGGCAATTGCCCGCAATCACAGCGCAACGCACCTTCTGCACAAGGCACTGAAGGAGGTTCTGGGCGAGCATGTGGCACAGGCAGGCTCAGAGGTAAACGCAAAGCATCTTCGGTTTGACTTCTCGCATTTTGAGGCAATGACGAGGGAGGAGCTGGAGCTTACCGAAAAGAAGGTAAACGACGCAATTCTTGCCGCTATGCCGGTGACGGTGCGGGAGCTGCCCATTGATGAGGCGAAAAAGCTGGGCGCAGAGGCACAGTTCGGTGAAAAATACGGGGATATTGTCAGGGTAGTTTCCATGGGTGATTATTCGGTTGAGTTCTGCGGAGGAACTCACCTTACCAATACCGCAAACGCAGGTCTTTTCAAGCTCATTTCCGAAAGTGGCGTTGCTGCCGGAACAAGACGTATTGAGGCTGTTACCGGTCAGGGAGTGCTGGATTATATTGCGGCAAGGGATGGGCTAATCGAAAGAACTGCCGCAGCTCTTAAGGCGAACAATGTGAACGAAATCGACCGTAAGGCGGAGCAGACCTCGGCGGAGGTTCGTGAGCTTAAAAAGACCCTTGGCGCAATGAATGCAAAAATGGCGTCGGGCAAGCTGGACGAGGTGCTTAAAAACAGCGTTGAAATAAAGGGTATCACCGTTGTGTGCGGTCAGGTAGACGGACTGGCGGCAGGAGATTTGCGTACTCTTGGAGACAGCATAAAAGACAAAATCGGCAGCGGCATTGCGGTTTTGGGCGCAGAAACCGAAGGAAGAATAGTATTTTTGGCAACGGCAACTAAAGATGCGGTCAAGGCAGGCGTTCATTCCGGTAAGGTTATCAAGGAAATAACGCAGATTGCCGGCGGTTCGGGCGGCGGCAAGCCCGACATGGCTCAGGGCGGCGGTAAGGACGCGTCCAAGATTGCGGAGGCTCTCGGCGCCGCAGCCGGAATTATCGAGGCACAGCTGAACTGATAATGGACGGTTTAATAGTGCTGGATAAGCCGCCGGGCAGAACATCTCACGATATGGTGAATTTTGTAAGGCGGCTTTTTGGAATAAAAAAGGTGGGTCATACCGGAACGCTCGACCCTGATGCAACCGGGGTTCTTCCTATTTGCATCGGAAAGGCAACCAAGGCGGCGGATATGCTTACGGCGTCCGATAAAGCATACCGGGCTCGGCTGGTATTCGGCATGACTACCGACACCCTTGATGCGTCGGGAGAGGTTTTGACCGAACAGCCCGTTACCGCATCAAGAGAGGAAATTGAAAATGCAATCAAGAGTTTCATAGGCGAAATTGACCAGATTCCGCCTATGTTTTCTGCAATAAAAAAGGACGGCCGTAAGCTCTGCGATTTGGCGCGCAGCGGTATAAGCGTCGAGCGTGAAAAGCGCAGGGTAAAAATTTACGGAATTGATATAATTGATATTGATACCGAGAATCACACCGCCGTTATTGATGTGGACTGCTCCAAGGGTACCTATATCCGAACTCTTTGTGAGGATATTGGCATGAAGCTGGGCTGCGGTGCATATATGGATATGCTTGTGCGCACAAAAAGCGCCGGGTTTACCTTAGACATGGCGTATACTGCGGAGCAGCTTTCGGACATGAAGGAGGCGGGAACTCTTGACGAGGCGGTCATTCCCGTCGACAAACTTTTTGGTGAATATCAAAAGGTTGTGCTTAATGAATTTTTGGCAGGTAAGGCGAAAAACGGTATTAAAATACGCAGAAACGGACTTAGTGAGGGTGAGATGTACCGTGTTTATGCCGAAAACGGCGAATTTTTATGTCTTTCTCGATATACGGATGGTGCGCTGGTGCTGGAAAAGGCTTTTTGGGTGAATTGAGATGAAAATTTACGGATACTGCGAACAGGATAACGGCATTACTTGCCCGGGGAATTATGCCGACATGGACGGCTGTTTTGAAGGCGTATGCAGTGCGGGTCAAATCGGAGGAGAAGATGCGGATTTGTCGGGAACCGCCATTTGTCTGGGAGATTTTGACGGCGTGCATAAGGGGCATATGCGCCTGTTTGAGCTGGCGAAAAGCTGCGGAAAATGGGGCGTACTGCTTCTTAACAGACAGGAGCGTCAGGGAGTGCTTACCACCCTTTCGGAAAGGCTGGATATTATTGAAGCTCTTGGTGCGGATTATGCCGTTATTGCGGAATTTTCCCGTGGTTTTGCGGAAAAATCTCCGGAGGAGTTTGCGGATTTGCTTTTGCGAACGCTTAAGATAGGCACTGCTGTGGTGGGCTATGATTACCGTTTCGGACATAAGGCGCTGGGTGATGCGCAGCGGCTGAAAGAGCTGCTGAAAGACCGAGCGGAAGTAATCGTTGCAGACGCCGTAACCTGCTGCGGACAGCCGATAAAAAGTACAAAAATTCGGGAATTGATAAAAAACGGAGATTTGACGGCGGCTTCCGCGCTTATGGGTAGGAATTATCCCGTAAAAGCTGTAATTGCCTCCGGCAAGCAGAACGGACGGCGTTTGGGATTTCCCACCGCTAATTTTGACGTTTCGCCGGATAAAATTCTGCCGCCCGATGGGGTGTATTACGGC
>JAQXUJ010000155.1 GCA_029219925.1 Clostridiales bacterium
TGTATGTGCTTTAAACCGCAAAAAGAATATCGTTCTCCAAGGTCCTCCCGGCGTTGGCAAGACCTATTCCGCAAAGCGCCTGGCATACTCAATGATGGGTGCCGCAGACAATGAGCGGATAAAGCTTGTGCAGTTTCATCAGAGTTATTCATATGAGGATTTTATTATGGGCTATCGTCCCACGCAAAAAGGCGGTTTTGAGCTGTATAAGGGCGTTTTTTATTCTTTCTGCAAAAAAGCCGAGCAGGATAAAGACAGAAAATACTTCTTTATTATTGACGAAATAAACAGAGGCAATCTCAGCAAAATTTTCGGAGAGCTTTTTATGCTGCTTGAGGCTGACAAACGAGGCATGGAATTATCGCTCCTCTATTCCGGAGAAAATTTTGCTATACCCGAAAACATATACATTATCGGCACAATGAATACCGCAGACCGCAGTCTGGCGCTGCCCGATTATGCTCTTCGGCGCAGATTTTCCTTCTTCAATTTTGAGCCTGCCTTTTCCTCGGAAAGCTTCAGAGCATTTGCCTCCGGCAAACACAGCACAAAATTATGCAGACTCATATCATGCGTGAAGGAACTGAATGAAGAAATTGCCGGGGACGGAGTTCTTGGCAGCGGCTTCAAAATAGGTCACAGCTATTTTTGCACCGATGAAGAAACTACAGATGAGCTGCTCAAATCCATTGTTGAATGTGAATTAATCCCGATTTTAAGCGAATATTGGTTTGACGAGCCTCATAAATTTCATAAATGGAGCAAAACCCTGAGGAGCGCAATCCTATGATTCCTGTGCAAAATATTTATTATATGCTCACATATGTTCTGCCGCTCCTTAGAGAAAACGTTTACAGGGATATTTCTGCAGAAAAATTTGAAAATATATCCGATATGTGTGCCGCCATACTGATAAAAGGAATAACTCAGCAGGTAAAAAACGGATTAAATAAGGAATACAAAGAGAAAAATGAGCCTCTTTCTACCCCAAAAGGCAAGCTGAATATATCGGATTCGCTGAAAAACAGGAATTATATGAACAACCGGCTTGTATGCTCCTATGATGATTTTACGGTCAATTCCTATTTCAACCGAATAATAAAATCCACCGTTTTTCAGCTGCTAAAATCCGATATTGACATACAGCGCAAAAGAATACTAAGCACACTTATGTCGAATTTCTGTGATGTTCAGCCTCTTGACCTTCGCACGGTTAACTGGAACATCCCTTACAGCCGCAACAATAAAGCCTACAAGCTTCTGATTTCGGTATGTTATCTGTTCACAAAAGGACTTATTCAAACCACATGCGACGGTAAGCTGCGGGTTATGGACTTCCTCGACGAGAAAAGGACCTATAACCTTTACGAAAAATTTATACTTGAATATTACCGAAAGGAATTTCCCCAGTTAAACGTCTGCCCCTCCCGGATAAAATGGCAGCTGGACAATGACTGCTGCGATATGCTGCCTGTTATGCAGAGTGACATCAGCCTGTCGGACAAGTCCGACAGAAATATCCTGATAATCGACGCAAAATACTACTCCCATAACACTCAGGAGCTGTACGGGAAGCATACCCTTATATCATCCAATTTGTATCAGATTTTTACCTATGTAAAAAACAAGGAGGCGGAGCTTTCCGGAAAGCCTCACAAGATTTCCGGCATGCTCCTTTACGCAAAAACCGACGACGAAATTCAGCCGGATAACGAATACTCCATGAGCGGCAATAAAATAACTGTCCGAACACTTGATTTAAACTGCGATTTTACCGAAATCAAACGGCAGCTAAACGGTATTGCCGAAAAAAACTTCTTTCTGAATAGCTCAACACACAAAAGCCGTCGGCAATCTGACTAACCGGCGGCTTTTATTAAAGTTTGGTATCGGTCATGCATTTTCTCCCGAAATCATTAATATACTTTTATAAGTATTATCAACTATGCAGCGTGAGAGCAAGCGCGCCATAGCCCTTCACTTTTACGGCTCCCCGGTCCGCTTCTTGTCTTGCGTTATGATTTATACCGCCGCGCAGCGGCAGAATGGGGGATTTATATTCATGAATTTATTCAATGCAAACTTTCTTTTTACGCCGCAGGTGGTTCGTCAAATGCTGCTGTTCTGCTCGCAGAATTCGTATCAGCACATCAATTCCGTGCTGAATGCTTACGGCGGCAGCGGCGCAGTGTTGAATTCCTACTTCGAGGATTCCTTAAGAAAAATCCACGCTGATATGCAGAGCATATATTCACGGGCGCTTTCCTCCGAAAACCCTCAGCAGCTGACCAGACAGTTTCTGTCCGCAAACGACATGATGATCAATCTCTTGGAGCGGATTAAATTTGAGGCATTTAACGGATATCCCTCCCTGCTTCAAACCACATTCCACTATCTCTATGAACAGAGGTATTTTAAGGCGCTGTTTCTGGACACCGCCAATAGCAACAATGTACTTATAACGACAAAATTCAATGCGGAATTCAGACTCTCCAAATCATACCTTATATATAATAATCTGTATTTTTTCGCAATTATCGGCGCACTGCATGCCGGAACACTGCTGCATAACAAGCAGTTTATGCGTACCGCCGTACCCGACATCAAGGAAACGCTTACAAGATATGCAAACAGCTTTAACGAAATCGACTATGCTCTGTCTGCTTCACGGCAGACGCTTACAATGGCATCCCTCAACAAAATCTTTAATGATTTTAAGCCCTTAAACGCCGGTATGCTTGATTTTCTGAAAAATATAAAAGCTCGCAGTCCAAAGGTTTTCCAGTCTACCTCATACGTTACCCTTCCACAGGGCTTTTTCGACGGAATTGACCATATGATTGCCGAACATGAAATGATGAAGCGTGCGGGAGAATTTAACATATCCTCTCTTAAAATACCCAATTAAGTCATGAAAAAAGAGCCTTTGTAAGCCGGCAGGCATTACATGAGGCTCTTTTTAAGTATTCCTTATTCTCGGCAATATACCGGAATTTCTACATTATATAAAATACGAAATGAATTTCCTTTTCGGACAGTCTGTATTTTTCCGACAACACAGGCCCGCAGGAATTTGAACCTATACCGGAGTTTTTATAGTCAATTCTGATATTTGTCGCCTTATCCTTTTCAAGCTCATCCCAGTGCATGGCGGCTGTCAGCATTTCTTTTGTGTAATGGGAAACATTAATATCAAACTGAGTTCCCGCAGCAAATTTAAGACCGTTCTCCATTTCAAGCACCTTAACCGCCGTATGGCTGCCGTGCTCCTGCGGCACTATGTAGCTGACATACTCTTTATCAGCATCGCTTTCAAACCAATCCATAACAGCGGCACGGGTCATATCACGATAACTCTCATGTTCTCCCATACCAAAGTATCTGAACTTTGATTTATTGTATGGCGTCTTAAATTCAAAGCCCAGCCGCGGCAGCCAGATGCAGTTTTCCTTCACCTTTCCGTAAAGCTCCGCCTTTACCTCGCCGTCGGCCTTGATCGTATATGTTGTAGTGTAATGGAAATACGGGTTTCTCGAAACACCTGACAGAGCGCCGGTAACGGTAACTGTATTTCCGTTTACCGTGCAGTCATAAACCGTTTCAAAATGCATGTTCAGGTTTTCGCCTTCCCAGTTGTTTCCGAACCTTCCCCACTGTCTCTTAATATTACGGTCATTGTCGGTGGGTGCCCGCCAGCTTGTAAGCTTAACCGGTGCCAGCAGTTGCTCCTCTCCGTTCTTTATCATGCTGACAAAACTTCCGAAATCTTTGGAGAACCTGTACTTAAATCCGTCGCCTTCAAAAGTTACAAAATGTTCGTCTTCCGATGTTTTTGCCGCCGTACTTCTGCTCGGTACATAGTCATTTTCCATAACCGTCAGCTGTTTCCTTGCCGCTTCATAGCCATCTTTATCGTACAGATAACAGTTTACATATGCGCCCAGCACGCAGTCTGACGGCAGCGATACTTTAATTCTTGCCGTTTGCTTCGGTTCAATGTCAAGAACAAGCTCCTTTTCCTCAAGCAGTTTGCCGTCCGTCTTGACCTGATATTTAAACCTGTATTCCGACAAGTTGGTGAAATCATAGAGATTGGTTACCGCAATCTCATCTTCCTCCAGACGGCAGTCCATATACTGATATGCCGCCTTAATCTCATAAGAGCCGGCTTTAAGACTTCTGTCCGCAAAAACCATACCGTCGCAGCAGAAGTTTCCGTCATGCGCCATTTCTCCTTCGAAATCACCGCCGTATTTTGGTATGCCGTCAACGATTACGGTATGGTCTGCCCATTCCCATACGCAGCCGCCTATAAGCTCATGATGCTTATAAATCAAATCCCAGTAATCACCTATTCCGCCGGGACCGTTGCCCATGGCGTGAGCATACTCGCAAAGGAAGAAGGGCATATCGAATTCTTTGCTCGATATAATCTTCTCCATCTCCTCAATCGACGGGTACATTCTCGAATATAACTCCACATGCTTCCCATAATCTCTTAAGGCACTGTTGAAGGTCGCCATTGCGCTGGCGCCCTCATAATGAGTTAGGCGTCTTGGGTCCTCTTTCTTAACCCATTTCAGCATTTCGTGATGATTTTCTCCGTAACCGCTTTCATTGCCCGCCGACCACGCAAAAATACATGTATGGTTTTTATCACGATTATACGCTCTCACCATTCTGTCCATAAAAGCGTCACGCCATACCGGGTTAGTACACGGCCATGCGTCGGGATTATCCGCGCAGTCGTAGCCGACGCCTCCGGTAATTCTGTCCTGAAATCCGTGAGTTTCAAGATCGGTTTCCAGCATAACATATATGCCAAACTCATCACACATCTCCAAAAACTTCGGCGTAGGCGAATAATGCGATGTTCTGACGGTATTTATGTTCAGCTTTTTCATGAGCAGCAAGTCGTTCTTTATATCCTCGTCCGACATTGTCCAGCCCTTTGTAGGATGAGTATCGTGATGATTTACTCCCTTCAGCTTGACCTCGGTTCCGTTCACCAAAAACTCTTTATTTGCACCTATTCCATAGGTGACAAAGCCGATTTTCTGCGAAATTACCTCGTCCGCATAAGTGAAGATTAAATTATAAAGATAGGGCTTTTCGGCATTCCACTTTACCGGATTTTCAACAGCAAATTCTACACCGTTTTCCGCGCTTTTTTCCGCTATCAGACTTCCGTCCATATCCAAAAGCTTAACGTCAGCGCTGCCGTCAAATTTCGCCTTAATTACGTCACCGTCGGTAATGATTTTTATATCCCTTATATGTCCCTGAGGTCTTGATAAGATATAAACATCACGGAAAATCCCGTTGAAACGGAAGAAGTCCTGATCCTCAAGATAGCTGCCGCAGCACCATTTTCTTACCTTTGCGGTAACAGTATTTTCGCCTTTTTTCACAAATTCCGAAATATCGAACTCCGCCTGCAGATGCGACCCCTGGGAATAGCCCGCATATCTGCCGTTTATGTACAGCTCAAGGCATGAGGACACGCCCTCAAACACTATGTAAGTTTTTCTTTCAGCGTCATCAATACTGAAGGTGCGTTCATAAACACCCATGGGGTTTTCCGTCGGAACATGGGGCGGATCCACGGGATACGGATAGTCCACATTTGCATAGTTGGGATTGCCGTAACCCACAGACTGCCAGCAGGACGGCACGGTTATTTTTTTCCATTCCTTCCTAACATAGTCCTCTTCAAAATCCCTCTCATAGTATTTGAAATTCCACTCACCGTTTAACAGAATATATCCGCCTTCATTCTGCGGTATATAATAACTTCTTTGAGGCAAACGGTTTTCCTCCAAAAAATCAAAACTTTCGTATTTTCTCATTAAACTCTCCCTTTCTGCCGTTTTGCTACTGCATAATTCCTTACATATTGTAAAAGCTCACTGACAGCAAATTCGGATTCCTCGTTTGTACACAACAGAAATTTGCTTTATACACAGAACTTTCAACTCCTAAACTCATTCAAAATTCATTTTAGCATAATGTATTAAAAAAATCAACCAAATTTATGAAAAAACATTATTAAAAAAAATGCAGCAGATATACTTTAGCATATCTGCTGCAATCGCATTACACAACCGTAAACTGTCCATCCTTAACGTCGACGGTTGCTTTTTCCTTAATCTTTCCGTCAATAATCTCCTCGGAAAGCATATCCTCAATTTTACTTTGTATAGCGCGCCTTAACGGCCGTGCGCCGTAAACCGGGTCAAACCCTTCCTTTGCTATCTCGCTTACGGCTTCATCGGTAAAGGTGATGTCTATGTCGTTTGCTTTAAGCCGCTTTTTCAATCCCGAAAGCATTATGCCTGCAATTGACTTGATATTTTCCTCTGTCAGACGGTCAAAAACGATAATTTCATCTATACGGTTCAAGAATTCGGGTTTAAACGCCTGTTTAACCTTCTCCATAACCTTCCCTTTAATTACCTCATGCTCATTGCCGACCGACTCCTTTTTATCGGTGCCGAAGCCCATTTTAGACTCGGTATTTAAAATATCCTTTGCGCCCAGATTTGATGTCATGATGATTACCGTATTGCGGAAATCCACTCTGCGCCCCTGCGCATCGGTCAGAATACCGTCGTCCAGCATCTGTAGCATAATATTGAACACGTCGGGATGTGCCTTTTCAATCTCGTCAAACAGGATAACAGAATAGGGCTGCTTACGGATTTTTTCGGTCAACTGACCGCCTTCATCATATCCCACATATCCCGGAGGCGAACCGACAAATTTCGATACCGAATGTTTTTCCATGTATTCCGACATATCGACTCTTATCATTGCGTCCTCCGAACCAAACATTGCTTCGGCAAGAGCTTTTGAAAGCTCTGTTTTGCCGACTCCCGTCGGGCCTAAAAACAGGAAGGAACCTGTAGGACGTTTCGGGTCTTTAAGTCCCGCTCTTCCACGCCTTATGGCACGGCTGACAGCACTTACCGCCTCGTCCTGACCGATTACCCTTTTATGCAGAGTCTCTTCAAGATGCTTCAGGCGCTCGCCCTCCTCCTCTTCGACTCTTGCAACCGGGATATGAGTCCATTCTGCGATAATATCCGCAATATCTCTTTCCGTAATAACAAGCTCGTTCGACTTGTTGTTATCCTTCCAACGGCTCTTGCCCTTCTCCAGCTCTTCTTCCAGAACCTTTTCTCTATCACGCAGCTCCGCCGCTTTTTCAAAATTCTGGGATATGATGGCCTCCTGTTTCTCCTTCCGCAGTTCCTCCGCTTCCTTCTCAAGGCTCTTTACATTATCCGGAGCGGTCAGAGCAGACAACCGCTTTTTGCTGGCTGCCTCATCCATAAGGTCTATTGCCTTATCCGGGAGAAATCTGTCGGTAATATATCTTTCCGACAGCTTTGCCGCCGCTTCAAGAGCGCTGTCATCAATCTTAACGCCGTGATGCGCCTCATACTTATCCCTAAGACCCTTCAGAATTTCAATGGTTTCATCAACGCCGGGTTCGCCTACCATCACCGGCTGGAAACGGCGTTCGAGAGCGGCGTCCTTTTCAATGTATTTCCTGTACTCGTTGATTGTGGTTGCGCCGATAAGCTGTACCTCGCCTCTTGCCAGGGACGGCTTCAGAATATTCGACGCATCGATTGCGCCCTCTGCCGAGCCTGCGCCTACAATGGTGTGTATTTCATCAATAAACAGTATTACATTTCCCGCCGCTTTGACCTCTTCTATCGCCTTTTTGAGTCTGTCCTCAAATTCGCCGCGGTATTTTGCGCCGGCAACCATAGAGGATAAATCCATTGTTACAAGACGTTTGTTTTTCAGAAGCTCCGGCACATCGCCTTCGGCAATCTTCTGTGCCAGCCCCTCTGCAACGGCAGTTTTACCGACTCCCGGTTCGCCTATCAGACAGGGGTTGTTCTTTGTCCTTCTGGACAAAATCTGAATAACCCTGGCAATTTCCTCATCACGGCCTATGACCGGGTCAAACTTTCCCTCCTCGGCAAGATGCGTTAAATCTCTGCCGAACTGATCCAAAGTCGGAGTCTTTCCGCCCTGCGCACGCTTTGAAGAATGTTTCCCGTCGGTGTAATTCTGCTCGGTTGACGATACTATATCATTGTAAATCGTATTAAAGTCAACTCCGCAGGAAGCAAGTATATTCGCTCCCACTCCGTCGCCATCCTTAATAATACCAATCAGGATATGCTCGGTTCCGATATAATTATGTCCCATATTCCGCGCTTCCATGGCGGCAATTTCCAAAATCCGCTTACTCCGCGGTGTCAGCGCAAGCTCAACATTCTTGTTTATGGGCATATTCGTACCCATAAGCTCAGAAATACGCTGCATTAATACCTCTTTTTTCGCTCCTGCATTTTCAAGAATTTTCGCACCTACGCCGGTACCTTCCATTACTATTCCCAAAAGCAGATGCTCGCTGCCGATATAACCGTGACCCATTTCGCATGCTGCGTCATGTGCGTTATTTATTGCAATCCTTGCTTTTTCCGTAAAATTAGAAAACATAAAGCTTCACTCCCATCATTAAATATTTTCTCTGAGAAATTCCGCACGCCTTTTATCACGTGCTTCCGGCGTCAGCTGTTCGCCTGCCATAATAAGTGCCGGTTCGCTCTCAACCATAAGCTCCGTTTCGGGCAATTTCCCTTTAATATCTATTATACCCAGATTTTTACCCAAAATTACATCGGAAATCAGCGCCTTTGCCTCCGATGACGATACACTGCGGGCATATTTAAGTATACCGTAGGAACGCCACAGCTTATCACAGTAGCCTTCGTTTTTCTTAAGGCTTTCACGAGCGTCGCGCTCATGCTTTTCAATCTGACGCACAACATTCTCAAGCTGTTCGATAATTTCGTTTTCACTCATACCAAGAGTGACCTGATTGGAAATCTGATACAGACAGCCGTATGCCTTTGATCCCTCTCCGTACAGTCCCCTGACGGTCAGTCCCAGCGCAGATGCAGACGAGATTATCTTGCTCATATTATTCGTCACCGTCAGAGCCGGCAAGTGCATCATAACCGATGCCCGCATGCCCGTTCCTGTATTGGTCGGGCAGGCTGTCAGATAACCGAACTCCTCCGAAAAGGCATAATCAACATTTTCTTCAATAACATCATCTACCTTATTTGCCAAATCCCATGCCTCGCTGAGCTTTGCGCCGCCCATTATAATCTGTATTCTTATGTGATCCTCTTCCATGAGCATTATGCTCATGTTCTCCTCCTTATTAATAAGCACGGACCCTGTTTTGTCCTGCGCCATATCAAGGCTGATAAGGTGCTTTTCCGCCAGCTCCTGTCTTTGGCTGTCCTTCAAGTCGCTCATTTTAATATAGCTGAAATCTCCCGCCAGGGTTGAATTTGAACCGAGCACGGCAGACTTCACCTTTTCGGTAACCTTGTTTTTTCCCTCCTCCGACAAAAGCGCCGGAAACGGAAATTTATCAAGATTTCTTGCCAGACGCACCCTTGTGCTGACAATAATATCATTATCGGTCTTTTCCTTATACCAAATCATGCCTGTCACCTCCGTTAACCTTCAATGTTCTTAATTTCCTTATGCAGCTTTGCCGCCAGCTCGTAGTCCTCTGTGGATACCGCCTTCGCAAGCTGTGCCTTCAAATCCGCAAGACGTTTCTTCTTTGCCAGCTCCGCCGACTGCCCCGACGGAATTTTTCCCGTATGCGTTGTGTTCTTCTGAATTTGTCTTAGGGTTGACCTTACAGGATTTTCAAAGGCTTTGTAGCACTCGCTGCACCCCAGCCGTCCGCTCTTCTGGAAATCATAATATGTTCTTCCGCAGTTCGGACACCTGTTTTCCTCATGATAAACCGGGAAAACATCAAAACTGTCAAAAAAATCTGAAAATAAATCGTACATAATTAAAACCGTCCTTTCTGTTTCTTTTATAATTCCGAAATTACATTTTTTAAAATGTCTGACCTTACTTTGTCCTTATTTTTACATTCCGCCAGGGCTTTATCACCGCAGACTGTCATAAGTATATGCGCTTCTTTCACATCTATTGACCCGGTACGGTACAGATTTTCTACTACCGTCCGTGCCTCCTTCGCCGTGCAGCTTTCCTTTATGCCTGCAATTACATCGCTTGCTCCTCCAAGACGGATTTTTCTTATTTTAATATATCCGCCTCCGCCCCTTCGGGATTCTACGCAATAACCCTTTTCCGGGCTGAAACGCGTTGAAATAACATAATTTATCTGCGACGGAACACATCCAAACAGGTCCGCAAGCTCGTTTCTGCCAAACTCGGCGTAATCCGTTTCATCTTTCATAAGCTCATTTATAAAAGCCTCTATTTTATCGCTTACTCCCATTTCCGACCGCCTCCTTTTTTTTGACTTTGACTTTCTTTGACCTTTATTGATTTTATTATACCACTGTTTTTTCATTTGTCAATTAAAAAATATTACATATTTTGTGAACATTTTATTAACGGCTATTGTAATAGTTTTTAAATTATTGTATAATTAAAGATAAATTATAAAAAAAGGACTGATAACAATAATTCCTGTTACTAAAAATCACGAATATACAGTTTCAATAGAAGCGCTTTCTTCTGAAGGAAGCGGAATAGCGCACATTGACGGATATACCCTTTTTGTTCCGCAGACCGTTCCCGGCGACATTGTCCGAATTCTGGTGATCAAAACCAAATCCGGCTACGGCTACGGAAAAGTGCTGGAAATCATTACTCCTTCCTGCAGTCGCACTCCGCCGGCGTGTCCGCATTTTTCACACTGCGGTGGCTGCCAGCTTATGACGCTTGATTACAGCGAGCAGCTGGAATTCAAGAAAAGGATTGTTTCGGACGCTATGATGCGTATCGGGAAAATCGACGTCTCACCCGAAATAATCGGCATGAACCCACCCGAAAGATACCGTAATAAGATGGTTTTCCCCATCGGTAAGGACGGCAGCTGGGGCTTTTACCGGGAACGCAGTCATGACGTTGTTCCTTTAAAGGATTGCCTTTTAGGTGACAGTTTAAACGCAGAAATCATGAACGTAATTTCACGGCACATAGTACGTTTCAACATTCCGGTTTATGACGAAATAACGCACAAAGGGATTATCCGTAGGGCGTTTATCCGCAGTTCAGACAGAGAGATAATGGTTGTTATCTCCGCAAATTCAGAAAGTATACCCCACGAACGAGAGTTAATTGAATGCCTGAGGGACATCTCGGACAAAATTACCGGTATTATTTTAAACGTAAATACAAGGCGCACTAATCTTGTTTTGGGCGAAAAAAATATAACCCTATGGGGAAAAGACAAGCTATCCGCCGAACTTTGCGGGCTTAAATATGAAATTTCTCCCCATAGTTTTTTCCAGGTAAACACCGTGCAAACCGAAAAGCTATACCGAAGAGCCATGGAATATGCGGCAATATCAAAAGATGACACGGTTATGGACGTTTACTGTGGTATAGGCACAATATCTCTTACGGCAGCAAAAATGGCAGATAAGGTAATCGGAATAGAAATTGTTCCCCATGCCATAGAGGACGCAAAACGCAACGCCCTTAATAACGGTATAAAAAACGCTGAGTTTTACTGTTC
Organism: Clostridiales bacterium; assembly: GCA_029219925.1. Classification (GTDB taxonomy): domain Bacteria; phylum Bacillota; class Clostridia; order UBA1381; family UBA1381; genus UBA1738. The sequence continues at coordinate 11,612 of JAQXUJ010000155.1, forward strand.
AGCCGCGGAGGATATTGTGCCTGTACTGGTTGAACGCGGAGAAAGACCCTCCGTTGTCATTCTTGACCCTCCGCGGAAAGGAAGCGACGAGGGAACACTCACCGCAATAATTAAGGCGCAGCCAAAACGGATTGTTTATGTGTCATGTAATCCGGCCACACTGGCGCGAGACGCAAAATTTCTGACCGGCGGCGGCTACTCCGTTCAAAAGATAACCGCCGTTGATATGTTCCCGTATACAACGCATGTGGAGTGCGTAGTTTTGATGTCAAGGAATTTCTGAAAAGGATTGAAATAAAGGGATTTTTGAATTGGATATATAGCATAGAGAGGATTGTTGGCTATGGAAATATTAACAGAACGATTAATTCTCCGTCCATGGAAAGAAACGGATGCAGAAAGTTTATATAAATACGCTAAAGACCCTCAAGTCGGCCCAATCGCCGGGTGGCCGGTGCATACGAGTGTTGAAAACAGTCGTGAGATTATCAAGGAAGTGTTATCAGCAAACGAAACATATGCGGTTTGCTTAAAAGAGGATAATCATGCTATCGGCAGCATAGGATTGATTCCACCGGCACAGTCTCACACTTATGCAAGTGCTACTGAAATTGAGATTGGTTATTGGATTGGTGTTCCATTTTGGGGCAACGGATATATTCCCGAAGCTGTAAAGGCATTGCAGAAACACGCCTTTGAGGATTTGGGCTGTACTGCAATGTGGTGCGGCTATTACGACGGTAACGAAAAATCAAAACGATGCCAGGAAAAATGCGGATTTAAATATCATCATACCGAGAAAAACAAACCATGCGTATTAATGGGCGATGTAAGAACCGAGCATTTCACCTATATTACTAAAGAGGAATGGTGTGGAAATGAGTAAATACAAGGCAGACTTTCCGGCATTAATCAGAAAATATATGCCATATCAAAACGGGATACCGTTTTGATATGGCACGATAAAAAGTATTAGACCAGACAAGGGGACCAGACAAGGCGGGCGGGGCTGTCAACGGCGGCGCAAAGCGACGTTCATTTTACCTTTGACTGGCTCGGCTGGCTTTGCTATTGCCTTGCGGTAAACGTAAATGGATATGATCGCAGTAATCGCT
>JAQXUJ010000156.1 GCA_029219925.1 Clostridiales bacterium
ATAATAAACTTCGGCCTTCATTGTCATCAGGTCAATAATACCCGTGAAGGTGTCTTCAGCGCCGATTGGCAGCTGAATGGGGATTCCGTTTGCGTGGAGTCTTTCATGAACAATGTTTTCTACGTTATAGAAGTTTGCGCCCATGATGTCCATTTTATTAACGTAAATCATTCTCGGAACATTGTAGTCGTTTGCCTGACGCCATACGGTTTCAGACTGAGGCTCAACGCCGCCTTTTGCACACATTACCGTAACCGAACCGTCCAGAACTCTCAGCGAACGCTGAACCTCAACGGTAAAGTCAACGTGTCCCGGTGTATCGATAATATTGATTCTGTGCTTAACGCCCGCATCCTTGCCTTCCTTTTTAGCCCAGAAACAGGTTGTTGCAGCGGAAGTAATGGTGATACCGCGCTCCTGCTCCTGTGCCATCCAGTCCATCTGTGCGCCGCCCTCATGGGTTTCGCCGATTTTATGGATACGGCCGGTATAGTAAAGTATTCTCTCGGTAGTGGTGGTCTTACCTGCGTCGATATGAGCCATTATACCGATATTTCTTGTATGCTCCAATGAATATTCTCTACCCATATTACAATTTCCTCCTTTCAAAAAGTTGTAAAACAGATATTTCAAAATATAAATCTATACTGCAGAGCAGTATATTACTACCATCTGTAGTGAGCGAAAGCCTTGTTGGCTTCAGCCATTTTATGCGTATCTTCGCGCTTTTTAACAGAACCGCCGGTGCCGTTAAGCGCGTCCATAAGCTCGTTAGCAAGTCTTTCCTTCATGGTTTTCTCGCTGCGCTCTCTTGCGTAGCGGGTAAGCCATCTAAGACCCAGAGTTTGTCTTCTTTCAGGACGAACCTCCATAGGTACCTGATAGGTTGCACCGCCCACGCGGCGTGCTTTTACTTCAAGTACAGGCATGATATTGTCCATTGCTTCGGTGAAAACTTCCAGAGGATCTCTGCCTGTTTTCTCTTTTATAATGTCAAACGCATCATAAACAATCTTTTGAGCAACACCCTTCTTACCGTCCAGCATAATGTTATTAATAAGCTTTGTTACAATAACGCTGCCGTAGATTGGGTCTGCCAAAACTTCTCTTTTCGCAATATAACCTTTTCTTGGCATATTTCTTCCCTCCTTCATAGAATTAAGTCCCCGTCAAGCGGAGATTTTAATGAGTATCATAGGTACTCTGAGCTTTAAAAAGCCCCGATTTATGCACACGGTTATATGCTTATATAAAATCAGGATATAACACCATATGCACTTTGTTTGCTGAGAATTACTTCTTAGCTTCCTTAGGTCTTTTAGCACCGTACTTTGAACGGCCCTGCATTCTGTTAGCAACGCCCTGAGCATCAAGAGTACCGCGGATAATGTGGTATCTTGTACCGGGGAGATCCTTAACTCTGCCGCCTCTGATAAGAACAACGCTGTGTTCCTGCAGATTATGACCGATGCCCGGAATGTAAGCTGTAACTTCAATACCGTTGGTAAGTCTTACTCTGGCAATCTTACGAAGAGCCGAATTAGGCTTTTTCGGTGTTGCTGTTCTTACAGCTGTACATACGCCTCTCTTTTGGGGAGATGAATGGTCGTTTGTTTTCTTCTGAAGAGAATTAAGGCTCTTCTGAAGAGCAGGAGCAGTCGACTTCTTTACAGAAGTTTCTCTGCCTTTTCTGACCAATTGGTTAAATGTAGGCATGTGTATATCCTCCTTCTTCAAAAATTTATATTATAAACACCGCATTGGTGATTATAAACCTATTACGGCGGCGCATGATGAAGGGACGTCAATCCCGCATTCTGCGCCCAGCTCGCGCATTGTCGGCACAATAACGGTTTCGATGCCGGCAGAGGCTTCGCGAAGGCTTGACGATATTCCGTCGGAGCAGTCCTCTGCAATGAACAGCTTGATACAGGTATTGTTTTTGACGGCCTTTAAGACTTGTTTGTAACCGACTACAATATGCTTCTTTTCCGCATCGGTAATCATCTGAACGCCTCCAATCCCATTTTATGCTCATACTATTACATTATACCAAACCTTGATAGGTATGTCAATAGATTTGGCAAAAATAATTTAAAATACGGATTTATTTACAAATATAGAGGGAATGTATCAAAATGGTCAGTCTGATACATTCCCGAGAATAATATTCAGGGTTATTTAATGTGTACGGTGTTGTTTTCTGTGTTGAAAATGTGTTCGGTAACGGTTTTTCCGTGTACAAAATCGTCAATCATGGTTTGCGCCGGAACGTAATCGGTATGGGCGGGGTAGGTATAGATTTTTCGGAGCTGTTTTTTAAATAGCTTAAAATCTTCCTTTGTCATGCTTGCTTCATATAAATTCATGCGGGTTTCTGTGCAGGATTTTATCATGGCATTAGCCAGCTTAATTGATAATTTGGGATTTTGAGCATTTTTTGGTACGCAGAAATGGTATTCGTCCACGAACATCGGCGACAGCTTACCATTTTTTGTGGGCCACGGAATATATCGCATAGAAGCTTCATCGCCTACTGAATCCAGCATAAGTCCGGGAAGAAAGCCTACCTTAAACGCCCCCTCAGTGTTATTCACAATTCCGTCATCGTATATTAGGGTGCGTACAAAATTAAGCCACTCCACCTGTTCTTGGGTGCCGTAGTCAAAAACGGTATTTCCGCTGTCGTCAAGGAACAGAGCATGACGCATATTAATATAAGATTCGTTCCAGTTGACTGCAATATTGCCGTTAATACTGCCTGCCATTTCGATAAAGCTGTCCCATGTCCACTTTCCTTTTCGGTAATAATCATAGGGCAGAGGTGTGTCTGTGAACTGGTCAGGAGAGTAGGTACAATAATTCAATCTGCCCACAAGCACATTGGTAATGCCGTAGATTTCGCCGTCCCTGGTGCATGTGTCACGTATTATCTGCTTAGAATACAGCCTGCTGTTTGTGTTAATGTATTTTGTTATGGGCTGACATTGTGAAAAATCTTCGCCTGAGGAATAAATAAGGTCGCAGCTTTCAAAATTGTCGGTAAACTCTACCGTGCAGCCGTATTCTTCTGAAAATATTTGTGCGCCGTCATATAATGAGCCGGACATATCCTCCGTGCTTGCCACGGTAAGGGTGATGCTGCCGTAATCAGGCTTTTTGTGAAATATAAAAATTGCTGTTAATATCGCAGAAAGTGAAAAAACAAATATTATAAAAACAGCAAAACGTTTTTTCAAAAAAGAACCCCCTTGATGATGTAATGATGTTATTGTAACACAGTTTTTAGAAAAAAACAATTACATTGCGAAAAAATCTTGATATTTTACATATTGGTAAGAAAGCAGCAATAATAATATTCCATAAACTGCAGGTAAAATTCAAATAGAAAAAATGGTATAAAAACAGGGAACCAATGGTTCCCTGTAAAATACAGTTATTTTTAGTTGTTCTCTGCCGGAGCGTTCTCTTCTGAAGTGTTCTCTTCCGAAGCGTTCTCTGCCGGAGCGTTCTCTTCTGAAGTGTTCTCTTCTGAAGTGTACTCTGCCGGAGTGTTCTCTTCCGAAGTGTTCTCTTCCGAAGTGTTCTCTTCGGAGGTTTCAGGAGTTTCTGAAATCCAGATTTCCTGCCAGCCATTCTCGCTTCGCTCATAAATATTATCGGTTGTAGCCTCAATAATTTGAGTATAGTACCAGTCGCTCTTCGTGATGTCCGGCCAATTTATTGCATAGGTCGAGTCAGCATCTCCGTAACGAACGAGCATCTTGTTTATAATAGTAATTGCCTCTGCACGAGTAATGTGGCTGTTAGGTCTGAATGTACCGTCCTCATATCCTGTAATCCAGTACATAGCGTTTGCAGCTAAAAGAATTGCCTTTTCAGCCCAATGTCCGCTTATATCGGAGAATTGATTTGTATCAGGCACCTGAGCGTCACCAAGGTCAATGAACTTGCTGATAAGAGCTACAAATTCAGCTCTTGTAATCGGATTGGACGGATTAAAGTTACCGTCGGTATCGCCAACAACGTAGCCACCCATAGCCATTGCGGAGATAGCTTTATTTGACCATCTTTCGGGTTCAACATCAGGGAACCGATTAGAATCAGCTTCAAGTGTTGCTGCGTATTCCGGCTTGAGCAGTCGGTAGAGTGCTGCTACGACTTCTTCTCTCGTGATGTTATTATTGGGTTTAACTTCGCCGTCGGGATAGCCCGAAATGTATGCAATATGGTCTTCGGAAATCAGCTGTTCCGGAGCTTTCAGATTAATATAGCGTGCATATATTGTAATATCATCCGTAATCTGGAACATGCCGCTTACCGGTTTTGTAAAGAACGGATCAGAATACCAGCCCTCGAAAGCAAAACCTTCCTTTTCGGGAACAGTAATATTGTCGACATCAATAAAGTATTTGCCTTCACGGACGGTAACCGCCACGGTTTTCGTTATTACACCTGCCTGAATTTTAACAACAGGAGTTTTTGAAGGTGATGCCGTTGCAGCGGGACGACCGTGATTTGTGTCGCCGGAGGGTGATGTTGATGCCGGAATATATACAACAGAAGCGGTTGACGCATCTGAAGTGAAATTAATTTTTCCGTAAGTATCCTCGGTGTTGTCCGGAGTACCGGTAACATCTGTAATCTCTGTATAAGCGCTGACCAGCTGTGCAGTAACGTTCAGAGTTTCGCCCGAAGCCGGTGATGCGGGAACCATTACGCCCGAAAGGGTAACGTACAGATTGTTAAGCTGCGAATCGCCGGCGTCTATCTTGGATTGAAGGTCGGAAACCTTTGTGGAAGGCGTATCCTTTACGCCCAGTGTAACGTCCAACTGGCTGGTTGTGGAATTGACAGAAACAGGCAGTCCGATATCCTTTATTTCAAAGATTTCCGGAGCAGTCAAACCTTCCTGACCCAGTGTCATGCCGGATGGGTCAGACATAAGCCTGCTGTCATATGTAACTCTAACAACGAAGGTGCCGGTAACCTTTGAGTTATTGAAGTAATTTTTCAAATCATTTTTGGTTACTCCAGATGTAACGGCATCGTCATTACTGTCATCAATTGACCTTATAACGGCGGCATATAGGTTTTTAAAGGACGTCTTAACATTATCCATGTTAAGCGTAACCTTATAGTCAACGGTATTTCCGCCGGACTCGGTTACTGAAGAGGCATATGCCGTATCAGCGGCAGAAGTCTTCTTTACCTGTGCGGAAACTGTGGTTTCCACGGCGACTGGATATTCAAAAACTCCGCCTCCGTTTGCTATATGTGCGCTTATTACGGGATTCGAGCTGTTGTTCCATCCGGAATGACCATTTACAAAATCGTATAAATTAGTAGCCGAAACAGTCGGTGCTAATGTGGCAGCAGCAAGAATCAAAGAAAGTATCTTTTTCTTCATGTACAATTCCTCCTATACAAGTATTTATATACTATAATAATATCACTAATATATCGTCTTTGTCAAGAGGAATAATAAAAAATTACATAATTGTATAAAAAATAAAAGAATGTTAATACTTTTAATAGGTTTAGGGAATTTAAACCGGGTATACGGCTTTATATTGGTACATTATTATATGAAAGGAATGGGGATATTATGGAGAGAAAAAAGAAAAAGGAAGGCAGCGGATTTTATATTGCGGTTTGCTGCTGTATAGTGATAGTAGCGATAGTCGGGTATGCGAATCGGATGTCGCTTGAGGACAGCAAGCCGGAGCAAAGGACGGCAGAGAAAATTGAGGCTACACAGCAGCCCGTGTTCACTCCCAAGCCGATTCCTACGGAGGCTCCTGCGGCGACCTCTGCGCCGGCGGAAGATAATACCGCTGTAAGCAAAAATGTAAAAACGGAGGAAAAAATACAGTTTAACGCGCCTGTTGGCGGAAAAGTGATAGAAGAGTACACGGGAGATGATTTGGTGTATAACGAGGCATTAAAGGATTGGAGAGCGCACAGCGGAGTTGACTTTTCCGCTGATATGGGGGAACAGGTGCTGTGCTGTGCGAACGGAGTGGTTGAGGAAGTTTTTGATTCAAATATGGGCAGATGCGTGATAATTGACCATAAAAACGGATTTAAAACTATGTATGCAAACCTGAACGAAAACACTCAGGTTTCCGAAGGCGATGAGGTTGCTCAGGGCGACGTTATCGGAATTGTGGGAGATACAGCGCTGGGCGACAGTACCGACGAGCCGCACCTGCATTTTGAAATGACGATGAATAATAAAAATGTCAATCCGGTGGATTATCTTGAATAGCCGGACAAGCCAATGACCGTAAGCCGCCGGCGGAACGCATATTTTACGCTCCGTCTGCGGCACTTCTGTGCCGCTGGGTGTTTATTAAAATTACGGTGTATCAGTAATAAAATAAATAAAAAGTAAATAAAATATACAGAAATACTTGACAACAGAATGAATATGTGCTAATATATAAATGTTGTAGATATCGCGGGGTGGAGCAGTTTGGTAGCTCGTCGGGCTCATAACCCGAAGGTCGCGTGGTTCAAATCCCGTCCCCGCAACCA
>JAQXUJ010000157.1 GCA_029219925.1 Clostridiales bacterium
TAAAACCACCCCTTTCGAGATGGTTTTAATTATACGTGAGATTATGGAAAAAAAGCAAATGAAATTACCTAACTTTTGTAAGGAATATGATATTCCTCGCACAACCATACTTAAATGGGTACATACTATTGATTTCCCTGCATACAACCTTTCGGGACATTGGTATGTAGATATACAGCAATACTACAAATGGAGAGAGAAAGAAAATATCCGCTCCAACAAGTATGCATAGTACGATTTAACACCGACTATATGTAACATCATTTGTAGTGGTGCCAAATTTTTATAAAAAACAAAGGAGAGAAAACATGAAATATAAAAAGAGAAAAGACGGTAGATACTGCAAGCAAATACTTGTAGGATACAAAGACAATGGTTCAAGAATAATGAAAACCATTTATGCAAAGACAATACGGGAATTAGAACAAAAAGAAGTACAGCTCCGAAATGAAATAAATCAAGGCAAGGTATTTATTAACGATAATATTACTTTTGGTGCATGGAGCGAGAAATGGCTTGAAACATACAAAAGAAACGTAAGTAACAATACATATTTAATGTACAAAAACTGCATAAATAACCATATAATTCCATCTATAGGAAAAATTCAATTGTCAAAGCTCAAACCTATTCAAATCCAAAAAGGAATAAATGATATATTGGAAGAAGGCAAAATAAGGACTGCAGAAATCTTCAAGGCTACAGTTAAGCAGATAGTCAATCAAGCTATTGCCGAGGGTTTTATTACAAATAATGTATGCAGTAATCTTCAAAAGATAAAAAAGGAGCATACCGAAAAACGTACATTGTCCGACTTTGAATTAAAGTGTATTAAAAATACTAAGTACACCGACAAAGAAAAGCTATTCCTGGATATAATGTATTACACAGGGCTCAGACGCGGAGAGGTTCTTGCCTTAACTGTTTCAAGTATTAATAAAGAAAATCACACACTTACTGTCAGCCAAAGTCTTGATATCAGTCAAAATACTCCTATAATCAAAGAACCAAAGAGTAAAGCCGGATACAGGGACATTCCGATACCAGACAATTTGTATAACGAATTAGTTAAATATATCAGCTCAAGAAAGACACTCTATATTTTTACATCTCAAAACGGTTCACTGGTCACCAGGTCATCATTCAGAAAAATGTGGGAAAGCATCATGAAAAAGACCATCAAAACGGCAGACGAAATAATTGCATCACATAACATGAATATCTCAAACAGCAAAGGTATCGAATTCACTCCTCATATTTTCAGACATACATACGCAACGAACTTGTATTATGCAGGAATTGATATTAAGACAGCACAATACCTATTAGGTCATTCGAGCCTTGATATGACATTAAAAATATATACACACTTGGACAACGAGCAAACACAGACGATAGCAAAGGAAAAAATACAAGATTTCTTCAGTCAGTCAAAAGTCAGTCAATTGTGATTTTGGCCCTAAAAACAGAACAATTTTAACCAACAAAAAACCTCGTAAACCGCATGGTTACGAGGTTTTTTACTGGTGAGCCATCGGAGATTCGAACTCCGGACAACTTGATTAAAAGTCAAGTGCTCTGCCAACTGAGCTAATGGCCCTGGCAGGGATGGCAGGATTTGAACCTGCGCAATGCCGGAATCAAAATCCGGTGCCTTAACCGCTTGGCTACATCCCTATATAGTGACGCCGACAGTACTACAGGTTATCCTGTCAAAAAGTGGGGTGGATAGTGGGATTCGAACCCACGACATTCAGTGCCACAAACTGACGCTCTAACCAGCTGAACTATATCCACCATATTAAAAAAATTGGCGCGTCTGAAGGGATTCGAACCCCTGGCCCACTGCTTAGAAGGCAGTTGCTCTATCCGACTGAGCTACAGACGCGTTTTTTGGAGCGGGTGATGGGAATCGAACCCACACAGCCAGCTTGGAAGGCTGGAATTCTAGCCATTGAACTACACCCGCATATATTGCCGCTTACCTTTTCAATCAGCTGACTTTATCTATTATAACAGATTAAAATGGCTTTGTCAATACTTTTTTGAAAAAAATGTTATATTTTGATGGTACAACATGCTATGCTTTTGAAAAATTCTTCAGCCGGTTATTTAATTTCATTTTATATCTTGAAATCCTACTAAATATATGTTATTATAGTATTATGAAATGAGGTGTGCATAAATGAAAATTTCTACCAAAGGAAGATATGCTGTCCGTATGCTGTTAGACCTTGCTGAGCACGGCAGCGAAAACTTTATTGCGCTTAAGGAAATTGCCGAACGTCAGGGGATTTCCAAAAAATATCTGGAACAAATTGTGAGCGTACTAAACAAGTCGAACATACTTCTTACAACCCGTGGATTTCAGGGAGGCTACAAACTGGCAAAATCTCCCGACTCCTATACAGTCGGAATGATACTAAGACTTACCGAAGGCAGTCTTGCCCCGGTTTCATGCCTGGAGCAAATCCCAAACCAATGCGAGCGGAGCAGCTCCTGTCCCACGCTTTTTATATGGGAAGGGCTTAACGACGTTATAAACAATTATCTAGACAGCATTACTCTACAGGATATTTTGGACAGAGAACGAGAAAATTATTCCAACAATTACATTATATAGGGCAATAGCCGACAAGGATAATCAAATCCAGGTCGGCTATTACTTTTTTAATCATTCGCTGAACATTGGTGTGGACAGATATCTTTCTCCGGTATCAGGAAGTATGGCAACAATAACTTTTCCTTTATTCTCAGGTCGCTTCGCAAGCTCCGTCGCTGCGAATACAGCCGCTCCCGAAGAAATTCCTACCAGAACTCCTTCCTTTTGTGCCAGCGTCCTTCCGGTTTCAAATGCGTCTTCATTTTCCACCGTAATTATCTCATCATAAATAGCTGTATTCAGTGTTTCCGGAACAAATCCTGCGCCTATACCCTGAATTTTATGCGGTCCGGGAGTTCCCTTTGACAAAACCGGAGACCCCGCCGGCTCAACTGCTACGACCTTTACATTCGGATTTTTTGACTTCAAATATTCGCCAACTCCCGATACTGTACCGCCTGTGCCTACTCCGGCAACAAATATATCAACCTTACCATCAGTATCCTGCCATATTTCCGGACCTGTGGTTTTGCGGTGTGCCGTTGGATTTGCAGAATTGGTAAACTGACTTGGAATAAAACTGTTCGGTGTTGCATCTGCCAGCTCCTTTGCCT
>JAQXUJ010000158.1 GCA_029219925.1 Clostridiales bacterium
AACTTGCAAAGGAAATCAAGCTGGCATTTTACGGCAATCGAATTGTAATGTTTGCACCGCTGTATCTGTCCAACTACTGCGTAAACGGATGCGTGTATTGTCCGTACCATTTGAAAAATAAGCATATTGCAAGAAAGAAGCTGACCCAGGAGGAGGTTCGCAGCGAAGTCATAGCCCTACAGGATATGGGACATAAGCGTCTTGCAATAGAGTCCGGCGAAGACCCGGTAAACAACCCTATTGAGTATATTCTTGAATGTATCAATACAATTTATTCGGTACATCACAAGAACGGCGATATACGCCGCGTCAATGTAAATATTGCGGCAACAACCGTTGAAAATTACCGCAGGCTGAAGGAAGCCGGTATAGGAACATATATTTTATTCCAGGAAACATATAACAAGGAAAGCTATCTCCAGCTGCATCCGACGGGGCCTAAGCATGATTACGCATACCATACTGAGGCGATGGACCGCGCTATGGAGGGCGGTATTGATGATGTGGGACTGGGCGTGCTGTTTGGTCTTGAAGGATACAAATATGAATTTGCAGGACTGCTTATGCATGCCGAGCATCTTGAGGCGGTGCACGGAGTAGGCCCGCATACCATCAGCGTTCCGCGGGTTAAGCATGCAGATGATATTGACCCGGATGTTTTCGATAACAGCCTTTCCGATGAAATGTTTGAAAAAATTATTGCATGTATCAGAATTGCCGTTCCGTATACGGGAATGATAATCTCCACGAGGGAAAGTGAAGAGGTTCGCGGAAAGGTACTGGAGCTGGGTATTTCGCAAATCAGCGGTGCGTCGCGTACATCTGTGGGCGGATATACCGAGGAGGAACGTCCCCATGATTCGGAGCAGTTTGATGTTTCCGACCAGCGAACTTTAGACGAGGTTGTGTGCTGGCTCATGAAGCTGGGATTTATACCGTCCTTCTGTACGGCGTGCTACCGTGAAGGCAGAACAGGCGACCGTTTTATGAGCTTGTGCAAGAGCGGTCAGATTCTTAATTGCTGTCATCCCAACGCACTCATGACCCTGACCGAATATTTGGTTGATTATGCGGGAGAGGAAACAAGAAAGATTGGTTTTGAGCTGATTGAAAAGGAACTGGAAAAGATTCCTAAACAGAAGGTCCGCGATATAGCACGACAGAATATTGCCGATATTAAGGCGTCAAACCGCCGGGATTTTCGGTTTTAAACAGACGAAGAATGTGCGTGCAAACTGCTGCCCAACCACGTACACAGGATTGGGCAGATACGCATACTCTGTTCTTTATAGATAAAAGATTTATGTCGCTAAAAGCGACAGAGCGGAGGGGTAATATGAATATAAATTTAAGTAATCAGGTATCAGCGGAACGGCCGCACATAATTTTCTGCGGTATCAGAAATGCGGGAAAATCCAGCGTTGTAAACGCTGTGACAGGGCAAAATCTGTCTCTGGTTTCCGATACAAAAGGCACAACTACCGATCCCGTTCAAAAGGCGATGGAAATTCTTCCGCTGGGTCCGGTGGTAATTATTGATACTCCGGGAATTGATGATGAAGGTGAGTTGGGCAAAATGCGTGTCGACAGGGCTATGCGTACCATCGATAAAGCCGACGCCGCAGTTTTGGTTGCGGACGGCACGAAGGGATTGCAAAAGCCGGATGTGGAGCTTATTTCTGTTTTTAAGGAGAGGAAAATTCCATATATAATTGCTTTTAACAAGAGTGATTTGTTTAATGAAGTTCCGAAATCGGAAGGAAATACCGTTTATGTCAGCGCAGAACTCGGGACAAACATAAACCGTCTTAAGGATATGCTTGCGGAGCTTATAAACCGTGAAGAAAATGACAAAACACTGCTTGGGGATTTGGTTGAGGAAAATGATGTTGTCATTTTGGTAACTCCTATTGATTCTTCCGCGCCGAAGGGCAGGCTTATTCTGCCGCAGCAGCAGACGATACGTGATATTTTGGCGGTAAACGCAATTAATATAGTGGTGCGGGAAACCGAGCTAAAAGCTGCACTTTCAAAACTTTCGGTAAAGCCTAAGCTGGTTATAACCGATTCCCAGGCTTTTGCCAAAGTGAGCGCCGATACGCCGGAGGATATTCCGCTGACATCATTTTCAATCCTGTTTGCGCGGTATAAGGGAAATCTTAAGGAGGCTGTGAGGGGTGCGGCCATGCTTGACAAGCTGAAGGACGGCGATAAAATCCTTATTTCGGAGGGGTGCACCCATCACCGGCAGTGCGAGGATATAGGCACGGTTAAGCTGCCGAAGATGATTTCAGAATATTCGGGAAAAAAGCTGAATTTTGAATTTACTTCCGGGGGTGAATTTCCACAGAATCCGTCGGAATATGCACTGATTGTTCATTGTGGCGCATGCATGCTCAATGAGCGCGAAATGCAGTCACGTATAAGATATGCCACAGAGTACGGTGTGCCGATAACCAATTACGGCATTACGATTGCTCAGGTGACGGGGATTTTACGGCGGGCGGTTGCGCCTTTTCCGGACATACTAAAGGAATTGGACAAATAAAATCATATATGCACGACAGAGAAAGTTCTCTTATAAAACGAACCCGATTACGGAATGGTGACATTCTGTAGCCGGGTTTTTGTTTGAAAAGTAATATTTCTAAAAAAATACTTAATATTTCAACTATACTTATTTGTAAAAAGGGTATAAAATTACAGTATCAAATATATTCGGAGGAATAATTATGAAAATAACATGGCTCGGACAGGCGGGATTGCTTTTTGAGA
>JAQXUJ010000159.1 GCA_029219925.1 Clostridiales bacterium
ATCTCATCTCTCTGAACACCACGGAGAAGAGCACCAACGTTGTCGCCTGCTTCAGCATAATCCAGAGTTTTTCTGAACATTTCAAGACCTGTAACAACAACTTTTCTCTTTTCGTCTGTCAAACCAACGATTTCAACTTCATCGTTAACGTTTACTGTACCTCTCTCAACTCTACCTGTAGCAACTGTACCACGACCGGAGATTGAGAAGATATCCTCTACCGGCATCAAGAACGGCAGGTCAGCCTTTCTGTCCGGAGTAGGAATATAGTCGTCAACAGCATCCATAAGCTTGTGAATGCACTCGTATTCCGGAGCGTTGGGGTCTGTTGATGTGCACTCAAGTACGCCGAGAGCTGTACCTGTGATAACGGGAATGTCATCACCCGGGAAGTCATACTCTGTAAGAAGATCTCTGATTTCCATTTCAACCAGTTCAAGAAGCTCGGGGTCGTCAACTTGGTCAGACTTGTTCATGAATACTACAATGTAAGGAACGCCAACCTGACGAGCAAGAAGAATGTGCTCTCTTGTCTGGGGCATGGGGCCGTCTGCAGCTGATACAACAAGGATTGCGCCGTCCATCTGAGCAGCACCTGTAATCATGTTCTTAACGTAGTCAGCGTGTCCCGGACAGTCAACGTGAGCGTAGTGACGCTTTTCTGTCTCATACTCAACGTGAGCTGTAGAAATTGTAATACCTCTTTCTCTTTCTTCCGGAGCCTTATCGATCATGTCATAAGCCTCGAACTGAGCCTTACCTTCAAGTGACAGCACCTTTGTGATAGCTGCTGTAAGAGTTGTCTTACCGTGGTCAACGTGACCGATTGTTCCAATATTAACGTGGGGTTTGGTTCTTTCAAATTTTTCCTTTGCCATTGTTAAATCCTCCTTATTATGTTTTTAACACTTTTATTTTATAATGTTTTTAAGAAAAAATCAAGTATTTTCTTAAAATTCTTTAATTATTCGTTACCTTTACTGCGTTCGTTAATAATTTTTTCCTGAATTGACTTAGGAACTTCGGAGTAATGTGAAGGTTCCATAGAGTATTGACCACGACCTTGAGTTCTGGAACGGAGCTCGGTTGCGTAACCAAACATTTCAGAAAGCGGAACGTATGCAGTAATTCTCTGAGCACCGGTAACGGCTTCCATTTCCTTAATCATACCGCGGCGGGAGTTAAGGTCGCCCATAACGTCGCCCATGTATTCATCAGGAATAATAACGTTTACAAGCATGATAGGCTCCTTGATAACAGGGTCAGCCTTTCTCATACCTTCCTTGAATGCCATTGATGCGGCAATCTTAAATGCCATTTCCGAAGAGTCGACTTCATGATATGAACCGTCGTAAAGAGTTACTTTGACGTCAACAACGTTATAGCCTGCAAGCACACCGGACTGCATTGCGCCCTGTACACCGGCATCAACGGCAGGAATATATTCCTTAGGAATAGCGCCGCCGACAATTGCATTGACAAATTCGTAACCTGCGCCCTCTTCCATAGGCTCAAGCTTAAGCATAACATGACCGTACTGACCTTTACCTCCGGACTGACGGGCATATTTATGCTCAACATTAACAGGCTTTCTGATAGCCTCTCTGTAGGAAACCTGAGGTTCGCCGACATTTGCCTCTACCTTAAATTCGCGAAGAAGTCGGTCAACGATGATCTCCAAATGAAGCTCACCCATACCCGCAATAATAGTTTGTCCGGTTTCTTCATCGGTGTAAGTCTTGAAGGTCGGGTCTTCAGCGGCAAGTCTTGCAAGGGCAAGACCCATCTTTTCCTGACCTGCCTTTGTTTTAGGCTCAATAGCAACACGGATAACCGGCTCCGGGAAGTCCATTGATTCAAGAATAATCGGGTGCTTTTCATCGCAGAGCGTATCACCGGTAGTGGTATTTTTAAGACCTACCGCCGCCGCAATGTCACCGGAATAAACCGTTTCAAGGTCTTCTCTGTGGTTAGCGTGCATCTGCAGTATTCTTCCCATTCTTTCGCGGTTGCCCTTACATGCGTTAAGAACGTATGAACCTGCATTCAGAGTACCTGAATACACTCTGAAGAAGCATATATTACCTACGAACGGGTCATTGGCAATCTTGAATGCCAGTGCCGCAAAGGGAGCGTCATCGGAAGACGGTCTTTCGTCTTCTTCGCCGGTATCCGGGTTGGTACCCTTGATGTTTGGAACGTCGGTAGGTGCCGGCATATAGTCGATGATAGCGTCAAGAAGCATCTGAACACCCTTGTTTCTGTAGGAAGTTCCACACAGCATCGGTACGATTTCATTTGCAATCGTAGCCTTGCGGAGAGCTGCCTTAAGCTCGTCAATGGTAAGCTCTTCGCCGTCAAGATACTTCATCATAAGCTCTTCATCGGTTTCGGCAATAGCCTCCACCATCTTTGCTCTGTATTCCTGAGCCTTGTCCAGCATATCGGCAGGAATTTCCTCCTCACCGTACTTTGTACCCATTTCATCATAATAAACTTCGGCCTTCATTGTCATCAGGTCAATAATGCCTGTGAAGGTGTCTTCAGCGCCGATTGGCAGCT
>JAQXUJ010000160.1 GCA_029219925.1 Clostridiales bacterium
AATGTTGTTAGTAAAACCAGCGGTTATTCACCCTACGATATTGGACACCGTGATGATGCCAGCGAGGGAGTTCTAAGTGCATATGACTCCATTTTAAAGGGAGACTCAAAGCCTCAAAGCTTAATATATGCAAGAGAGGGTTACACCACAAGCGTATATCCGATTAAGGACGGCGGCGGACAGGTAGTTGCCATAGTCGGCGTTGTAAAGGATATGACATTGCTGAATACCGCCAGATCCGGCTATATAATTCAGGTTCTGCTGATTGAAGCCGCGATTGCCGTTCTCAGCGGAATTGTTTGGGTTATTTATATGCGGCGCCGCATCGTCGTGCCTATAAGGCAGTTAGATGATGCCGCCCTTAATATGGTAGACCATCTGGAGGACGGAATCACGCCCGAAATAGTTATTAAAAAGAATGATGAAATTAAGCATCTGGCGGACTCATTCTCAACAATGTACCACGAGATAGGCGAGTATATTTCAAAGCTTGAGACCGTTACCGCCGAAAAGGAACGAATCGGAGCCGAACTTGATGTTGCGGCAAAGATTCAAAGCTCAATGCTTCCCTGTATCTTCCCTGCGTTTCCTAACCGTGACGAATTTGATATTTATGCCACTATGAACCCGGCTAAAGAGGTTGGCGGAGATTTCTATGATTTCTTTATGGTGGACAATGACCATCTTGCCTTTGTAGTTGCCGATGTTTCGGGTAAAGGTGTGCCTGCCGCACTGTTTATGGTAATCGGTAAAACGCTTATCAAGGATCACACCGGACTGCACGGTGATCTCGGTGAGGTGTTTAGTGAAGTCAACAACATTCTCTGCAAATCCAACAGTGAAGAAATGTTCATTACAGCCTTTGAGGGCGTCTTAAATCTGAAAACAGGAGAGCTTCGTTATGTCAATGCAGGGCATGAAACACCCTTTATCTGTCGCAAAAACGGTGCGTATGAACCCTTTAAGGTAAAAGCAGGCTTTGTTCTTGCCGGTATGGAGGGAATCAGATACAAAAGCGGTAGTGTGCAGCTCTACCCCGGCGATAAGATTTTTGAGTATAGTGACGGTGTTCCGGAGGCTATGAATATCAAAAATGAGCAATACGGTATGGACAGGCTCCATAAAGTGCTTGCACAAAACAGCGATAAAACGCCTGAAGGATTGCTTCCTTTGGTAAAAGCCGATATGGATACTTTTGTCGGCGGTGCAGAACAGTTTGACGATATTACCATGCTGTGCATTGAATTTAAGGGCGAAGACAAAAGAGCGGATATTTCGATTTTTCCCGATAGGGATTCCGTTAAAACGGTAACACAGTTCATTGAAAACATACTGGAAAAATGGGAAGTGCCGATGAAGACATCAAACAAGGTTCAAGTATCCGCAGATGAGCTTTATTCCAATATCGTTTATTACAGCGGGGCGAAAAACGCCAAGATTACCGTAACCGGAAACGATGAAAAGTTGACGCTTTTGTTTGAGGATGACGGTGTGCCTTATGATCCGACCACCGCTAAAGAGCCTGATATAACCCTTTCGGCTGAAGAACGGGAAATCGGCGGACTGGGTATATTTATGGTCAAGAAAATGGCGTCGGATATTCATTATGAAAACACGGACGGAAAAAATAAACTTACAGTTGTTTTCCGTATGAAATGAGACTCTGTATGACAAATATAGTAGAAAAGGCGTTCCTGTTTGCACTTGAAGTTCATGGAAAGCAAAAGCGAAAGGATGGAAAACCGTATATCGTCCATCCGTTCTCGGTTGCCACAGAGCTTTCAAAGAATGGTGCGGACGACGAACTTATATGTGCAGGTCTATTGCATGACACGATTGAGGACGGCGGTATTACGCCGGACGAGATAAAAAACAAATTCGGCGAGGAAGTGTTGAGAATTGTCCTTTTTGATACGGAAGTTAAAGGCCTTTCGTGGAAAGAACGAAAAAGAGCTTCCTTGGATGCATTGGAGCATTGCGACAGGAAATGCGCCATGCTGTTATGCGCCGATAAACTCGCCAATATCCGAGATGTAGAGAGCGGTCTTGCAGAATCCGGGGAATCGGTCTGGGATCGATTTAAATACGGCAGAGAAAAGCAGGAATGGCTTTACAGGGAGTATGTGGATAGATTTGCCGTTCTATCGGATCTTCCGATGTATAACGAATTGAAATTAACCGTTGAACGGGTATTTATTAAAAGGAGAAGAACAGGAATGGAAACTAAAATGGAAATCAAAGAAAACATAACGTATGCAAGCGTTGAGGGAAGCATTAATTCCGCCAATGCGCAGCAGTTTGGAGACGCTTTTTCGCAGGCTCCCGGCGACACCGATGGCGTTGTTATTGATGCAAAAGAGCTTGAATATATTTCAAGTGCAGGCCTGCGCGTGCTTCTCAGCCTCAAAAAGCGCTGCGGCGACAAGACCTTCAAAATTGTCAATGTCAACTCCGAGGTTATGAATATTTTTGATGTTACTGGATTTTCAGAGATAATGGATATAATTCCGGCATCACGCAGTATCAGCATTGACGGTTGTGAGGTGATAGGCAGAGGCGCGTGCGGCGAGTGTTACCGTATCGATGATGAAACCATCATCAAGCTTTACTATGGCGACGCCGACATTGACTGGATCGAACATGAAAAGATGCTTTCTAAGAAGGCGTTTGTAATGGGTATTCCCACGGCAATCTCCTATGACATTGTGGAGGCAAACGGCCGAAAAGGCGTAGTGTATGAATTGATTAAGTCCAAAACACTGGGCGAGATGATCCGTGCCGATAACACAAAACTGGACGAATATGTGGAAAAGTATGCAGATATCTGCAAGCTGATTCATTCTATACATACAAATGACCCGGAAATTCCCTCTTTTAAAGAGGCAAACCGTGAGGATATCAAGAATATAATGTGGATTACCGAGGAAGAAAGAAACAGTCTCTATCGTTTCCTCGACCTTGTACCGAATGCGGATACCTGCATACACGGAGATTTGAATCTAAACAACATAATGGTGCAGAACGGAGAGTGCTGTCTTATAGATATGGCAGAGTTAAGCACGGGAACACCTATGTTCGATGTTTCAAGAATTCTGTTTTCGATGATTTACGCCGCACCCGAAAATGACGATTACTATGCCTTTTACAAAATGCCGACAGCAACGGTTAAGGAAATTTATGAAAAATTCTTCCGTGTTTATTTTGGCTGTGATACAGTAGAAGAAGCAGAAAAGATTAATCCCGATGTCAAATGGCTTCACCCGCTTGCATGGTTTCGCTGCTGCACGAGTATGCTCAAGGGCACTCGTTGGCCGGCAGAGATGAGAGAAAAAGCACTTTATCTGCTGAGAAATAAATTAATTCCGTTTGTAAATGCTCAAATAGAAAATTAAATAATTATTTTAATATATCAAAAAGACTAACTATTAAAAGTCAAGTCTAAAAATCAAAAAAATGTTGTGAATTGAATGACGGTAAAAAAGGCATAACGAAACAGACGTCAAAGACGCCGAATTTCAAATAATTAGGAAAGTTAGGTTTTGGCTATGTAGG
>JAQXUJ010000161.1 GCA_029219925.1 Clostridiales bacterium
CGTCACTTGAGCGGCAGCCTGCTGTATTAGGAAGAGTGTATACCGTTTCCCTTGTTCCGCCGCTGACTTTGTTAAAAATTACCCGGTATCCGCTGTCAAGCCTTGGGAATATGAGCTCATAAAAATCCGAACCGTTCTTAAGGAACCTGATACCGGCGCCGCCTCCTCCCCAAAGTCCGTCTTTTGCGCGAAACTTAAAGGAAATATGCTGTTCCGTTCCACGAGGCATAGGTAGCTCATTTAATATTACTCCCGGATAAACATTATACTTCTGCCATTCTGCACGCGCCGAAATCGCAAGACATTTTCCCTCGGTACCAACGTCTTCGGAAATTACAGCTGCATACGCCCTGCTGTCATATCCCATAATGCTGTTAGTAGTCCATTTGTCACCTATAGGTTTATTCCTTGAATCCACAACTGTATCGTCTTCCGTTTCCGTATCGACGAATACTGCGCTGTAGCTTACGAGGTCTGTATCTTCAAAATTCTCCGTGAATTTATATAAGCAGCTTCTGCTTTCGTATGTTATATCATCAAAATACACATATCCCGATCCATATCCGCCCGCAATCAGCTCAATTGCGGCAGTTTTTCCCGTATCAAAAGGAATAGAGTCGGTATAAACTCCGTCAGGACTTGGGATAAGCGTATTGTCATTGTCATCTGTAACTTTCCATTCAATTTCACCGGCAGCAGATATAGTAACAGTTAGTTTGTACCATTCATTTTTTGTCATCGCCTTTGTTCCGGAAATTTCCGCAAGAGCTGTGCGTCTACCTCCGGTAACCTTATTCAAAACTGCCAGCTTTGTATCTTTTTTGGGCAGAACAAGCTCATAGAAATCCGAGCCGTTTTTCATAAAGCGGACGCCCATTTCCGCATTGATTGAGCTTAATGCAAACCGTATCGATATTTCCTGTTCTTCCCCTGTTTTTGCATTTCCTCCCGAATATATTATACCAGGATAATCGCCGTAGTTCCCTGCGGTTCCTTTAGCCCCCAGACGGAAGCAGTTTCCGTCAGCCCCTGATACGCCCGACATTACCGCACATGAGGCCGTGCCGCCGCCCATAACGCTGTTTGTGCCCCATCCGCCGCCTAAATCAATATTTTCCGTATTGCTTGTATAATTCTGCAGAGCAAGCTGCTCGCAGTCTTCGGTAAAACTCATTTCACAATATGCAGGACTTGATGATGCAATAAGCATCAGTCCGGAAAGCAATAATGATATAATACATCTTTTTTTCATAATAACATCCTTTTAAGAAAAAGGGCAAGTATAATGTTCTTGCCCTTTTTCACATAAAAATTATTCTACAACGTACGGCTTGGATTCGCAAAGTGGTGAATTATCACCGGGATTCCAAACCATAACCTTAACCGTATCTGCCTCTGCGTCCGAGAAGAATTCGTCGGCAGTTACGGGATTTTCACCCTGAATAAGAGCCTCTGTTTTATAAGAAACGCTTACAAGCTTTGAACCACTCATCGCCGCAAAAATTACAATTACATTGCCGGCTTCCGGAGCATAAACGCTTGCCTCACCGCCGGTGCAGCTCATAATTTCGTAATCAGCAGACGGAGCCTCTGTCGTGAAGCTTGTGTTGTCATAATAAACATAGCAGTCATTTTGACCTGTACCTAACAGCATCGACATCATATTTGTGCCGGTAATCGGTTCGGAATCTGTATAGCTTCCTGTTTCGACAATAGTACCGTCGTCAGCCTTTTTAAGAGTCCAGCTTATTTCGCCGCCGTCAAATCTGATTTCTGCCGTATACCAGGTATCTTTCGAAATTGTCGAATAACCATCAGCAGTTACAATCGTCGGGGTTAAATCCGCAATTTCGGTTTTCTTGGTGTCGTTATTATAATTCTTTCCGTTTGACATTTTCTTAAGTGTAGTCTTGTTTCCGCAGTTTCCACCACCGAAAATGAGCTGATAATAGCTCTTTTTTTCGTCCTCAGCCTTAATATAGTTAAATCTTATACCTGCGCCTATGCGAGAGTCATTTGTAAGAAAATCAAATTTATATACCGTCGGATATGATGAATTTGAAAGCCACTTTCTGTTATATGCCATAGGATATTTCCATACATCACTGTAAGCCGCCGACGCAGAAAC
>JAQXUJ010000162.1 GCA_029219925.1 Clostridiales bacterium
AATTTTCCTGCTTAACCTCTTCATTGTTGCACTCAATAAGGGTTAATATCTGCTCGTCGGTGGTGTTGGACTTACGAACAAGCGACCTTGTATATCGGTAGGTAATGTAATTACGTGCAACGTCAAATGCCTTCTGATTCATAATCTGGTCTTCAACTCTGTCCTGTATTTCCTCAACGCTTAGTGACCTTTTAACATTTGCGCAGGCATTTTCCACATTTTCCGCAATCAGGTCAATTTGCTCGTCGGTCATACGCTCACTTTCCAATACGCCCGCATTTGCCTTGCGAATAGCGTTCTTGATTTTATTGAGGTCAAAAATCACCTCTGTCCCGTTCCGCTTAATAATCTTCATAATATGTTCTCCTTTGCAATATATCTCTATATGTTGTATTTCATCATCATGTGCATTTCCTATTATACCACATATTGTTATTATTTCAAGCCTAAAATCGATTTTTTCCCATAAAAAAATATGTTACAAAAGTGTTTCAGCGTGAAATTTATTTTTTTCCTGCCCAAAACATATGATACCACAAGGGTTTTTTATTGTCAACCCATTTTTATAAAAAGGTTGACAATGCTCTTTTTTTATGTTATAATGACTTCAGAATAAAGAAAGGAGTTGTGGTTTTTATGAAAAAAATGAACTCAAAAACACAAGATATTGTGTATATCTCAATTTGTACGGCATTGCTTGCCATTTGCTCACAGATATGTATTCCCGGTGCGGTTCCCTTTACGCTTCAGACCTTTGCGGCCGCATTTATAGGAGCGTTTCTCGGGGCAAAAAAGGGAGTCATTGCTACTGTAATCTACATACTTTTAGGAATTGTGGGGATACCGGTTTTTGCCGGATTTCGTGCAGGCATACCGACTCTTTTGGGCGGTACCGGCGGATACATAATCGGACTGATACCCTTTGCCGCCATAACGGGGCTGTTCTGCCGCCGGTTCGGGCGAAAAATTCAGGTTATGCTGCCTTCGATGATTTTAGGACTTGCGGTATGCTATCTGTTAGGTACTGTGTGGTTCGTGCATCTTTATGCGGAAAAAGGGCTGTGGTACGCCGTTTCCACCTGCGTCCTGCCATTTATTATACCCGACCTTATAAAGCTGTTTTTGGCGTCGCTGCTTGTAAAAAAGCTTGAAAACATTGACATTGCCCCGTCATTGTGATATTATTTTTTCATGGGAGTCACGCCTCTGCGCATGCCGCGGACGTATATACGTCAAGACCTGACGGCACTCGCAGGGCAGGTAACGGTTCCCGAAAAAGTGAGTTCGAGACCTTCCTCACTCAAAACAAAACTAAAGGAGAATTATTATGAAAACTCAAACCAAGCGCCTCACAGAGGGCGCAATGATTGCGGCGCTGTATGTGCTGCTTACAATGATTTCACACATTTTTAATCTTGACAGCGGGGTTATTCAGCTGCGGCTATCCGAGGCATTGTGTATACTCCCCTGCTTCACGCCGGCTGCTGTTATGGGGCTGTTTGTGGGCTGTCTGCTTTCCAATCTTCTTGCCGGAGGAGTTTTTTGGGACGTGCTGTTCGGCAGTATTGCGACGCTTATCGGCGCAATCGGTACGTATAAGCTCCGGCGATGGCCTGTCGCCGCCGCAACAGCGCCGATAATTTCAAATACGCTTATTATTCCCTTTGTGCTTTCCTATGCCTACGGCTTTGAAGGCGGAATACCGTATTTTATGCTTACTGTCGGCGCCGGTGAAATTCTTTCCTGCGGATTTTTGGGACTGATTTTGTACATTACGCTAAAAAAATACAAAAAGTTTTTTTAATCGCTAAAACTTATTGACAGTTAATCTTTTAAGTGATATAATAATAAAAACAAGGGTGTTCATTTAGGTCTGATGAGTACCCATTTTTTTTGGGAAACGGTCTTTCCCGTGAAATTCTTGATATTGGGAGGATATGCTCCTTCTGATACACAAAGGGCACGTTTTATCGTGTAAATATAAGCACCTTGCCGGTGCTTTTACTGTTTTTTAATATTATAGAAGGAGTAGGAAGAAATGACAAAATACATTTTTGTTACGGGCGGAGTCGTATCGGGACTTGGAAAAGGCATAACGGCTGCGTCTTTGGGAAGATTATTAAAGGCGAGGGGGCTTAAGGTTGCGGCACAGAAGCTGGACCCCTATGTTAATGTCGACCCCGGAACAATGAGTCCGTATCAGCACGGGGAGGTTTTTGTCACCGAAGACGGCGCCGAAACCGACCTTGACCTTGGACATTACGAGCGCTTTATCGACGAAAATCTGAACAAATTTTCCAACCTGACCACCGGAAAGGTTTATCAGAACGTCATAAACAAGGAGCGCAGCGGCGAATATTTGGGTGAAACGGTTCAGGTAATTCCTCATATCACGAACGAAATCAAGAATTTTATCTATTCAGTAGGAAAAAAGACCAATGCCGACGTTGTTATTACTGAGATAGGCGGCACCACCGGAGATATAGAAAGTCAGCCCTTCTTGGAGGCAATCCGTCAGGTAGGGCTTGAGGTAGGACACGAAAATTCGCTCTACATACACGTTACGCTGGTTCCGTATCTGCGCGGTTCGGAGGAGCATAAATCGAAGCCCACCCAGCACTCGGTAAAGGAACTGCGCGGAATGGGTATCATGCCCGATATTATCGTTCTGCGCTGTGATGAGCACCTTGAAGAGTCAATTTTCCGCAAAATCTCGCTTTTCTGCAATGTTAAGCCCGATTGCGTAATAGAAAATATGACTATCCCCGTGCTTTATGAGGCACCGCTTATGCTGGAGAAAAACAATTTTTCGCAGATTGTCTGCCGTGAGCTGGGCATTGACGCTCCGGAACCGGATTTGAGAGGCTGGAACGAAATGCTGTCACGTATTGCTTCACGGAGCAAGACCGTCAAAATTGCGCTGGTAGGAAAATATGTTCAGCTCCATGACGCATATCTTTCAGTCGCCGAGGCTCTGCGCCACGCGGGCTATGAACACGACGCGTCGGTTGAAATTGAATGGATAGATTCCGAGCATATTACAAAGGATAATGTTGCGGAAACGCTGAGAGGCTGCAACGGAATTTTAGTTCCCGGCGGCTTCGGTAACCGCGGCATTGAAGGTATGATTACCGCTGCGCAGTATGCCCGTGAAAATAAAATTCCGTATCTGGGCATCTGCCTCGGTATGCAGATTGCGGTCATTGAATATGCCCGTCATGTGTGCGGAATTGAGGACGCCAACTCCGGCGAATTTGATGCCGATACACCCCATAAGGTAATCGACTTTATGCCTGACCAAAACGATGAAATTGCAAAGGGCGGCACACTTCGTCTGGGCGCGTACCCATGCAAGGTGGCGGAAAATACACATATGTTTTCCTGCTACAAGAGCGGTATGATTTCCGAAAGGCACCGTCACCGCTACGAATTTAACAATGACTATCGTGATATTATGAAGGAACACGGTCTGGTTCTTAGCGGCACCTCCCCGGACGGACATATTGTTGAAACGGTGGAAATACCCGACCACAGTTTCTATATCGGCGTTCAGTTCCACCCGGAATTTAAATCGCGCCCCAATAAGGCTCATCCCCTGTTCTCCGGCTTTGTGAAAGCCGCTTTGGACAGATAACAAATTAAAAGCTATTTGCCATACGATACACTTGAACGTTAGTATCACCGGCAAATAGCTTTTCTTTTACAGTTAACACTGCGACAATTAAGTTTTTTTCTATCTACACCGTCTGTTCTGCGGTTTTTTCCGGATATTTAGAGTACAGGAATTTAAGAATAATCGGCGTTAAAATTGACGACGTGATTATGAGAAGAATTACCGATGTAAAATACACCGGCTCCAAAAGTCCCACATCAAGACCTTTCTGCGACACAATAAGCGCCACCTCGCCTCGTGTCATCATTCCCACGCCAACCTTTAATGCGTCGTAGGTTTTAAACCGGCAGAGCCTTGCTATAAGTCCACAGCCGACTATCTTAGTAATCAGCGCCACAATTACAAAGAATATTGAGAAAATCAATATCGACATATTAAAGTTATTAATATTGGTTTTTAAGCCTATGCTGGCGAAAAATACCGGTCCGAACAACATGTATGAATTAATATCCATCTTTCTTGCGATATATTGACTGTCACGGAGGTTGCAGAGTATTATTCCCGCCACATATGCGCCGGTAATATCTGCAATGCCGAAATAGCGTTCTGCTATGTAGGACAGAGCCAGACAGATGGCAAGTCCCAAAATGGGTATACGACGTGTATGCAAATGCCGCATATCGAACCATTTAAACAACTTATATCCCACAAACCCCACAACACCGGCAAAAACAAAAAACAGCAAGGTGTTACGCATAACGCTCATGGGATGAACCTCGGGATTTTTAAAGCCGATTACAAAGGTAAGCACTATAATTCCGATAACATCATCAATAATTGCGGCACTTATAATTGTTGTGCCGACTCTTCCCTTCAAAAATCCCAGCTCGCGCAGTGCCTGAACGGTAATACTGACCGATGTTGCGGTCATAATAGTCCCCATAAATACCGCCTTAAAGAATTCCTCGCTCCCCCATGGCGCAGCGCCGTAAAACGCCATATACAAAATTGTTCCGCCGACAAGCGGCACAGCCACTCCGCAGCAGGCAACGGCAAAGGCAACAGGCCCCGTTTTAACCAGCTCGCGCAAATCCGTTTCCAATCCGGCGGCAAACATCAGCAATATTACCCCTATTTCCGCCATCTCACTTATAAAGTCGGTAAGCTGTACCCAGCCCAAAAGACACGGACCTATTATAAGTCCCGCAATAATTTCGCCCACAACCTGAGGCGCCTTGCATTTTCTGGCAAGTATACCAAAAAATTTAGCGGCAACAATTATAATTGCAAGCTCCCTAAGAATACTGTATTTTTCCATTTCCTTCACCCGGTTTCACCAATTTTTCAAGCTCATTAATTATACATCTTTTTACTGTCTTTGTCAATAATCTCCATGCCGCTTTAATAAAATCTGTGCATTTCCGCCACCTGCGCCGCCGGTGATGCTCCGCCAAACAGCCCACAGGACTTCATCGTAATATAACCGTGCGGAAGCATTTATTACAGTTGATGATATGAATTATCTTATTGAAAGCACCGACCACAGCATCAAAAACGGAGTGCATTATGTGAAAATCGGACATGAAAATTCGGATAATATTTCAATGGACAAGTGGATGCTTTTGTGGTATAATAAATAAAATCTACTCTATTTTAACTGCACTATAAAAGGAGACTAAAAATGACTGAAAAAGAAAAAATGCTTGCGGGTAAAATATATGACCCTTCCGACAAAGAGCTTGTCAGACTTAGGGCAAAAGCCCACAGGCTGAGTAAAGAATATAATGAGCTTCTTGAAACAGATGAAAAACGTGCGAAAATTATAAAAGAGCTTGGGATAATCGGGGATGCCGTTTATTTTCAAGGACCTATTCAATTTGATTACGGGTGCTTTACATCTATTGGGGCAAATTCTTATGCAAATTTCAATTTTACTTGTGTTGACTGCTGCCCCGTTACAATTGGAGAAAATGTGTTTTTCGGTCCTAACGTTTCGCTTCTTACTCCGATCCATCCACTTCGTTGGCAGGATAGAAATCAGTATGTAAAACCGGACGGCACCCCTACCGATAAAGAATATGCAAAACCCATTACCATTGGCAGCAATTGCTGGATTGCAGGAAATGTTACCATATGC
>JAQXUJ010000163.1 GCA_029219925.1 Clostridiales bacterium
ATAGATTTCTCTAATTCATCAATCATACCCTGAGAATTGATTTTAATCATTTTGACATAGTCTAACAGTACCTTGTCCAAAAAATCGACTCTTGTGTGATGCGAGGTACAGCCGGATTTGCCATGCTTGTGGTAAGTGCCGCAGGTATATGCCGGTGCCAAATCACTTCTGCTCATTGCAAACATAGGACTTTTACAGTCGCCGCAAAATAAATAGCCGGTATATGGGTTTTCGTATTTCTTAACTCCGCGGTAATTAGTCTTTTGCCTGATTTTGAGCAGCTCCTGCACAGCCAAAAATGTTTTGTCGTCTATTATGGGCTTGTGGTGCTTTTCAAAAACAAACTGCTCCACGTCGTCAACCTTTACATCATCACCGTTAATTTTTGTTCTTGTGTATTTATGCTGTCTTAGAGTGCCGATATAAAAATCATTCCGCAAAATATTCTGAACGGTAATGATGCTCCATTTGCTGCTGAGCTTTCGTTTGTAGAAATCACCCTTTTCTTCAATTCGCATCTTTTCTTTCATTCTCGGTGTGGGAATATTTTTTTCGCTGAGCGTATTGGCTATTTTTTTGTAACCGTTCCCATCGGCATAAAGCCTGAAAATTTCCTTTATGACCTCTGCTTCGTCGGGAACAATTTCATATTCATTCTTTTTGGAATTGGTAATTACATAGCCGTACGGCACAGCACAAAGCCATTCGCCATGCTTTTGTGCATTTGCGACAACTCTTTTAACCTTTTTCGATGTGTCGGTAACGGGAAGCTCGTTGGTTAAAAATCTGAATTGTATAACAAGCCACTCATCATGTGTCGGAAAATCAACCGCGTCCATGATTGATATTATCCGAACTCCGGCATCACGCAGCTGTTCAAGCTCGTATAAGCCTAAACTGTTTCTTCTTGCAAAACGCGAAAAATCCTTTACAATCAGTATTTTGGACTCGCCTGCCATAAGGAGTTTGCGCATCAGCTGATATTGTTCACGCTGCTCAAATTGATACCCCGACCTGTCCCTGTCCTGAAACTCTCGAAGCGTGCAGTTGGGGAAGTTCACTTTGACATAATCATTTATGATTTTGGACTGATTTTCAATACTTGTGTTCTCGTTTTCTTCTTTTTCGGTGTCGACAGAAATTCTCTCATATCCAAAAATTACACCTGTCATTTCTTTATTTTTATTTTCCATATTGTTGATACCACCATATATTTTATTAACAACATTGTAACACAAGTTTATGAAAAATTCAATACCTTTATTGAATTATGTCGCATATTTTTACAATCAACTCAATTAAGGAGTCCATTAGATGCTCGGGCATAAATGAAGACATAAACTTATTTGAACATTTTAATTAATGCCTGCTGAAAAATATCCTAATGTGCCGAGTAGGTATGTCATACAGACCATTTATTCAGAGGTTCCGTAGTTCTGCGTAAATAAAGATCTGTAATAGGACAACATAAATTAATCATATCTCTAATGTAGAAGTGCAAAACACAATGATGAACAAATGAAAAAAGCCGAGCGGAGCAAAAAAGGAGAGAATGAAGGAAAAAATGTATGGCAAACAAGCCTGACTAAAAAATTCAACTTTTACGTTTTGTCAGGCGAGCCTTTTTAATGCTTTTACGCTGCGGTAAGAAACATCTTTCCTATTATACCAAATCAGAGTGGTTTTTTCTATACATATCATGTCACTTTATAGTGACAAAGCGGATTTGTCACATCCACAAAACCGTATAAACTCTATATTCTTGGAGTTTTTCACGTGGCTATATCCCTAAGAGTGAGGAGGAATTTTATGAAATTGCTTGAAGGATATAAACTTGTAAGCCTTACAGATACAGAGATTGTACAAGAAAGGATATTGCCGACCGGACAGAAAATAACACTTGTCGGCAATCCAAATCCGGATCCGGAGGAAACAAAAAAGGCTATTGATGATTTGAGTGCTTTTTTAGTAAGCTGTGAACAAAGAATTGAGGCCGAAAAGAGATTAAAACGGGCATAATGCCCGGAAGGAGAAACAAGCAATGTTTGAAAGAACGATAAAACGGAACTCCAAAATGCAATGCTCACCGCATTAAAACCAAGGTTGCATTTGAAGTATGGGGGTTAGATGTTAAGGAAATCGAAAGAAACAGACAAAAGCTGATTGCGCTGAATATATGAAGTATCCGGTCAATAATCGGTGATATCCGAATAAAAAGATCTGGACAAAAGACTAAAGAGTTGCTCAGACCTTTTTAGGTATTAACAGCACTGATTATTGATCGGATACTTTAAACTGCCGACGTATTGCATTATTCCTTGGGATTAACATGAACCATGCAGTGTTTAGCGGTTGTAAAATGCTTTTCGATTTCATGGTGAACATTTTCCGCAATATTGTGAGCTTCGGTAAGGGGAATATGTCCGTCGGCAAGGATTTCCAGGTCGATGTAAATTTTATCGCCGAATTTGCGTGTTTTCAGGTCGTCTATGCCGAGAACACCCTCCTGTTCCAAAACAACCCGGCGTATCTCGTCCTCAGTCGTCTTGCCGCATGCCTTATCGGTCATTTTATCCATAGCGTCACGGAAAATATCCACAGAAACCTTTATGATAAATACCGAAATAATAACTCCGGCTACCGAATCAAGGACAGGATATCCCAGCCGCACCCCCAAAATTCCGGCAAAGCTGCCGACGGAGGATAGGGCATCGGAACGGTGATGCCATGCGTCTGCCATAAGCGCACCGGAGTTAATCTTTTTTGCCGCAACGCGGGTGTACCAATACATTGCTTCCTTAACAACGATTGAGGCTACCGCCGCCCAAAGCGCAAGTCCGGGAGCAATCAGAGCCTCGGTGCTGCCGGAAAAAATGTTTTTAATTCCGGTAATTCCGATTCCCGCACCGGTTACCGCCAGCATAACCGAAAGTATTACCGCGGCGACACATTCCAGCCGCTCATGTCCGTACTGATGGTCTTCGTCCGACCTTTTGTTTGCAAGCTTCACGCCGATGATAACGACGATCGTACTTAAAACGTCGGACGCCGAGTGTACCGCATCGGAAATCATTGCCGCCGATTGGGAAATGATGCCCGCAATCAGCTTGAACACCGTAAGGAGAAGGTTGATGATGATTGTATTTACCGAAACGCGGGTTGCAAGCTTCTCATTACTTAATTCTGACATAAAGAAATCTCCCTTCTGTATTAATCTTTACTAAAAAAGCACCCATGGATAAAATCCCACAGATGCCGTCACCTGCTGCTGCCGAGGCAGCCCGACGCAAACTTATCGCGTCTGATAAAGTTTATTTTATATTATATATTGAATTTGTGAATTTGTCAATCCTTTTTTATACATGTGCCGAAAAAGCAGTGTTGTGATAGTCTGAAAGCCGCCGATAGAACTACCGGCGGCTCCGCTACGTATTAATTTACGCTCTTCCGATAAGGAAACAGGTGATATTGCCTGAAGGTTAAGTATTTTTAGTTGTTGCACATACATGTTACGATTACGATGATGATAAGAACCCATAAAATCATATCAAAGTCGAAGTTACCGCAACCGCCGCAGCCATTGTTGCAACCACATCCGCATTCACCCATGATTATGCCTCCTTTCATTTCCGGTCTTTCGACCGCTTATGGTATATACTATGTTTTTTAATAAGATTTGGTAGCTTGTATTGAAATTTTTTTATATTTGGTGTATAATGTATAATAAGGAGGAGTTTGGAATGGAAAAATACAAACTTTTGCGGATAAGCGAGCTGTCAAGAAAGTCAAGAGTTACCGCTCTTTCAGAGGCAGAGCTTGAGGAACAGAAGGCTCTGCGGGAGGAATATCTTGCGGCGGTGCGGAACAACTTCCGTGCGGTGCTGGACAGTATTGAATTTACCGACAAAAAATAAATTAATAAAGAGGTTAAAGATATGAAAGCATTAGTAAAAGAAATTTACAGAGGAACCGATGCGTTTGCGGGACAAACCGTCACCGTTTCCGGATGGGTGAGAAACCTTCGGGCGTCAAAGAGCTTTGGGTTTATCGAGCTGAACGACGGAAGCTTTTTCAAAAGTATCCAGATTGTTATTGAGGACAGCTTGGAAAATTTTGAGCAGCTTACAAAGCTGAATACGACGGCGGCGATTACCGTTACCGGTGAGCTGGTGCTTACGCCGGAGGCGAAGCAGCCCTTTGAAATCAAGGCGGAAGCTGTGGTAATCGACGGCCAGTCAACACCGGATTATCCTATACAGAACAAGCGCCACACCTTTGAATATCTCCGTACCCAGTGTCATCTGCGTCCGAGAACAAATACCTTCAGTGCAGTGTTCCGTGTGCGCTCCATGCTTGCTTACGCAATTCATCAATTTTTCCAGGAGCGTGGATTTGTTTACGTGCATACACCGATTATCACCACCAGCGACTGCGAGGGCGCCGGTGAGATGTTCCAGGTAACTACAATGGATTTGTCGGATGTGCCGAAAAAGGACGGCGAGGTTGACTATTCAAAGGATTTCTTCGGCAAGTCCGCCAATCTGACCGTTTCCGGTCAGCTGAATGTGGAAACCTACTGCATGGCATTCCGTAACGTGTACACCTTCGGACCTACTTTTCGTGCCGAAAACTCAAATACAACCCGCCATGCTGCGGAGTTCTGGATGATTGAGCCGGAAATCGCCTTTGCCGATTTGGCGGACGATATGGAGCTGGCAGAGGATATGATTAAATATATCATAAACTACTGTCTTGACAATGCGCCGGAAGAAATGGAGTTCTTCAACAAGTTTGTGGATAAGGGTCTTCTGGACAGGCTTCATAATGTGGTTTCCAACGATTTCGCACGGGTAACCTATACCGATGCGGTGGAAATCCTGAAAAAGAACAATGATAAATTTGATTATAAGGTGGAATGGGGCTGCGACCTTCAAACTGAGCATGAAAGATTCCTCACCGAGCAGGTTTATAAAAAGCCGGTGTTCGTGACCGATTATCCGAAGGAAATCAAGGCGTTTTATATGAAGCTCAATGACGACGGAAAAACGGTTGCTGCATGTGATCTGCTTGTACCGGGAATAGGCGAGATTATCGGCGGCAGTCAGCGTGAGGAAAACTATGATGTGCTGATGTCGCGCATGAAGGAATGCGGTTTAAATCCCGACGACTACGGTTTCTATCTTGATTTGAGAAAATACGGAACCAATAAGCATGCGGGCTTCGGACTTGGCTTTGAAAGAGCCGTTATGTACCTGACGGGAATGCAGAATATACGCGATGTGCTGCCCTTCCCGAGAACGGTGGGAACAGCGGAATTTTAATATAAAGCTTCTGTTTGCAGTGCGGATTTTTCCGGAGGCAGAAGTTATGAGAAGGGTAGAGTTATGAAATTTATTTTAATACTTGCAGCGGCGGTATTGCTTGTTACAGGAATAATCAAAATTGTGTCTGTGGTTCTGATTATGCAGGGAAATAAAGCGTACGGTGCGGGAAACAACGAAAAAGCGTTAAAATTTTATAAAAGGGCGGCGAATATGGCAATGGCGAGCATGTCCTCGAAAATCATGTATGCGCTGATGCTGATGCGCAGCGGACAGTTCGCCGAGGCGGAGCACGTTCTGTCGGAAATTATTCTGTACGGTAAGGCAAAGATGAAGCCGGCAGAGCTGTACAGCGCAAAAGCCTACCGGTGCATGGCGTTCGAAAAGCAGGGACGGCTTGACGAAGCACTGGAGGACGCCCGGGAGATTTTTGAAAACTGCAAAAATACGCTGACCTACGGTATGCTGGGCTATCTGATGCAGAAGAATGGCGGCGCCGAGCTGGAGTTCTGCCTTGAGGCGTATGATTACAACAGCGACGACCGGGATATATGCGATAACCTGCTGCTGGCATATTTAAGGAGCGGCGATTTGGATAATGCCGAAAAGCTGGCGGCGGATTTGCGAAATAAGTATCCTGATTTTGCGGAGGCATTTTATCATTCGGCTCAGATTGCCTTAAAGCGTGGCGATAAGGCGTTGGCGGCGGAGTATGCGGATAAGCTGGCGGAATGTCATTTTACGGCAATGACAACCGTTTCCGAGAAGGATATTGAGGATTTAAGAGAAGAGATAAAAAATGCTTGAGTTTAGATTTATTTATGGTGAAAACGGCTATAAACTGTCGAAAGATATGAGAGATACTGTGTTCGGAGATGAGCTGGGAATGGCTGTTCTGTCAGATGATGCAGAGGAAACTGCATACCATTTTATCGGCTATGACAAAACGGTTCAGATTGCTGCGGCGCGGCTTTCGGAACTGGGCGAGACATGTTTTAAAATTGATTTTGTTGCGGTAAAAAAGGATTACCGCCGGCAGTTTGTTGGAGATTTGGTTATGCGCGCTCTTGCGGATAAGGCGGTGTCCCTGGGCGGAACGAGAATAATTGCGGAGTCTCCGACTGAGATAAAGGGCTTTTTTGAGTTTGAGGCGTATGAGGCATACGGCGATGAATTTGAAAAGGACGGCAGGAAATATATAATGATGAAGAAGGATTTGACAAAGGTTCAGCCCTGCCGGGGGTGTGCGAAATGACGCGGCCGCTGGCAGACCGTATCCGCCCCGAAACCCTTGAAGAGGTTGTGGGTCAGCGCCATATCCTGGGCGAAGGAAAGATACTGAGTAATCTGATAAGGCAGGGCGAAGTGCCGAACATGATTTTTTATGGGCCCAGCGGTGTAGGCAAGACGACGGTGGCAAATATTATTGCGAAGAAAACCGGAAAATCTCTGCGGCGCTTAAATGCCACAACTGCGTCTGTGAGCGATATTAAGGATATTATCGGCTCGCTGGACACATTTCTCACTGCCAACGGCGTATTATTGTACCTGGACGAAATCCAGCATTTCAATAAAAAGCAGCAGCAGTCACTTCTGGAGTTTATGGAAAACGGCAAAATCACGCTTATTGCCAGCACTACGGAAAATCCGTATTTTTATGTGTATAATGCAGTGCTGTCGCGAAGTGTTGTGTTTGAGTTTCTGCCCTTGAGCGAGGACGACATATCGGAGGCACTTCGGCGCGCCGTGGGTAAGCTTGCAGAAAGCGACTATAAAAATTACAGGGTCAGTGTTTCGGAGGAGGCTATTGTGCATCTTGCACGTACAAGCGGCGGTGATGTCCGAAAGGCGCTGAACGGTCTTGAGCTGTGTTTTCTTGCCACTGCCGCAGATAAGGACGGTTTAATTGAAATTACCGAGAGGGCGGCGGAGGAGGCGACGCAGAAAAAGGTGCTGCGCTATGACAAAGACGGGGACAGTCATTACGATGTCATGAGCGCACTGCAAAAATCCATACGCGGCTCCGACCCGAACGCCGCCGTGTATTACCTTGCAAAAATTCTGTCGGCAGGGGATATGCTGTCGGCGTGCAGACGGCTCTTGGTGATTGCGTCAGAGGATATAGGGCTTGCTCATCCGCAGGCGGCGGCAATCACGAAAGCATGTGTAGATTCTGCTTTGCAGCTGGGCATGCCGGAGGCGCGTATTCCTCTTGCGAATGCGGCAATATTTTTGGCGACAGCACCCAAATCCAATTCGGCGTATAACGCAATAAACGCTGCCATGTATGATATTGAGCATAAGGACACGGGAACGGTTCCGCGGCAGCTGCAAAATGTGCACTGTGACGGAGAAGGCGCGGAGGTAAAGGGGCAGAATTATCTGTATCCCCATGATTTCCCCAAGCATTACGTAAAACAACAGTATCTTCCGGATAAAATAAAAGATACCGTTTATTATGAATACGGAGACAATAAAATGGAAAGACTATCCAAGGAATACTGGGATAGTATAAAGGAGAATTCTTGATGAAATACGGTTTCGTAAAGGTATGTGCGGCATCGCCGGAAATCAGAGTTGCGGACTGTCCGTTCAACACAAAGAGTATTTTTGAATCTATAAAAGCGGCTTATGGAAAGAAGGCGAAGGTGGCGGTTTTCCCGGAGCTTTGTATTACGGGATATACCTGCGGTGATTTGTTTGCCCAGAAGACCTTGCTGGACGGTGCAAAAAGAGCAATATCCGAGCTTGCGGAGTTGACCGGGAACATGGATATCCTGTGCATTGTGGGCGCACCGCTTAAGGTGGAGCAAAAGCTGTATAACTGTGCAGTGGTCTTGTACTGCGGAAATATACTGGCGGTTATCCCGAAAACAAAACTGCCAAATTACGGCGAATTTTATGAAATGCGCCATTTTTCACAGGGGAAGCCGGAAGTGACCGAAATTGAAATTAACGGAGAAACGGTACCGTTCGGAACGAATATTCTGATAAAGGACAGAAATGTTGAAAATTTCACTTTGGCTGTGGAAATCTGCGAGGATTTGTGGACGGTAAATCCGCCGTCGGACAGACATGCTCTTGCGGGCGCAACGGTTATAGCCAACCTTTCGGCAAGCAACGAGATTATTGCCAAGGAGGAGTACCGGAGAAATCTTGTTTCTATGCAGTCGGCAAAGCTGTTTGCGGCGTATATTTATGCGGACGCCGGATTCGGCGAGTCTACGCAGGATTTGGTTTTTGCCGGAGATAACATTATCTGCGAAAACGGAAAGATACTTGCCAGAAGCAGTCGTTTTTCGAATGAAATAATTTTCACTGAAATTGATGTGGACAGACTTGCATTTGACAGGAGCAAAACCAATACCTTTAATGCGACGGCGGCAGAGGACTATTATATAGTAGAAACTAATTTTGATTTTGAAGAAACCGTGCTTACACGTACAGTTGAACGTACACCGTTTGTTCCGCAGAATTTGGGGAAACGCGAAAAATATTCGGAGGATATTTTGTCAATCCAGTCAAACGGTCTTGCAAAGCGTCTGAAGCATACGGGTGCAAAAAATGCCGTTATAGGTATTTCCGGCGGATTAGACTCAACCCTGACTCTGTTGGTGACCGCCCGGGCGTTCGACCTGTTGGGACTGGACAGAAGGGGTATTACGGCGGTGACTATGCCATGCTTCGGCACAACGACAAGGACATATAATAATGCGGTTAATATGACGAAGGAGGTCGGTGCGGAACTGGTGGAAATTAACATAAAAGCGGCTGTTATGCAGCATTTTAAGGACATCGGTCAGGACGCCGAAGTTCTTGATGTGACCTATGAAAATTCTCAGGCGCGGGAAAGAACGCAAGTTTTGATGGATATAGCCAACAAAAACGGCGGACTGGTTATCGGAACCGGCGATATGTCGGAGCTGGCGCTGGGGTGGGCGACCTATAATGGCGACCACATGTCCATGTACGGCACGAACTGCGGTGTCCCGAAAACTTTGATACGTTATCTTGTTGAGTATGAGGCGTCAAAGACTGAAAATGAAGGTCTTAAAAATACTCTTGCTGATATTCTTGCAACTCCGGTAAGTCCTGAACTGCTGCCGCCGCAGAACGGCGAGATTGCGCAGAAAACCGAGCAGTTTGTGGGACCGTATATACTGCACGATTTCTTTCTTTATTATATGCTGCGTTTCGGATTTTCGCCGGAAAAGATCTATCATCTGGCGCTGTATGCTTTTCAAGCTGATTTTAAAGGGGATGAAATATTAAAATGGCTGAAGGTGTTTTATAAACGCTTCTTCGCCCAGCAGTTTAAGCGTTCCTGTGTTCCGGATGGACCTAAGGTGGGAAGTATTGCGCTTTCGCCTCGAGGAGATTTGCGTATGCCAAGCGATGCTTCGGCAAAATTATGGCTTGATGAAATCGACATATTGACATATTGACCAAACATAGTGATATATTTTGTCGGTTAAACATAAATTTTGCATATAAATGCATTTTTTCATAATAAGCACTTGACAAAGGAAAACAAGGGTGATATAATGAATAAGCTGTCTTTGAGAGAGGCGGGAGAAAGAAAATAAAAAAAGTTTCAAAAAAGCCTTGACAAATGCTCAAAGATATGATAGAATAAATAAGCTGTCCTTGGACAGCGTTGAACATTGAAAAATAAACAGTGCAGAGTTCTTGTCAGTGAACAAAGGTTCACAAAAGAAAACCATGA
>JAQXUJ010000164.1 GCA_029219925.1 Clostridiales bacterium
CCCTCGCCTTCGCTGCCTATAACCAGCGCCAGCGAACCTTTAAGGTCGGTTTTATACATCAGTTCTCCGTCGGCCTCCGCACCGGCAATCCATAGACCTTCCTTTTTCAATGCGTCAATTGTCTGTGCAATGTTAGTAACCTTTGCTACCGGGACATACTCAACCGCACCCGCCGACGTTTTTGCCACCACCTCGTTAAGTCCCACACTGCCGCGCTTGGGAATAATAATCCCATCCGCACCGGCACAGCATGCCGTTCTTAAAATTGACCCGAAGTTATGCGGGTCGGTTATTTTATCAAGAATAATTACAAACGGGTCACGCCCCGCCTCTTTTGCTCTTTTAATAATATCCGCCACACCAACATAGCTGTGAGCAGCAGCCAATGCGACTATGCCCTGATGATTTCCGCCCTGAGCCATATTATCCAGCTTTTGCCTGTCCGCCTCAATCACCGGTATGCCCGCCTGTTTTGCCTTTTTTATAATCGGTACCAAAGAGCCCTCAATTTCGCCCTTTTTTACCATGATTTTATCAATCTCCCGCCCGGATTTTATAGCCTCCAGGACAGGATTACGTCCAATTATTTTATCCTCCATAGCAATTCCTTTCCGCATAAACCAACTGCAGGGGCGGAACATACCCGGCAAACTGCCGCGTCCTGTCCCTGCCCCTGCTGCATTTTCTTTTAATCAAGTAAAAATTTATCGTGTATTGCGTTAACGGCGCGTTCGGCATCCTTCCTTGCAACAAGAACCGAAATCTTTATTTCGGAGGTAGAAATCATACTGATGTTGATGTGAGCGTTATAAAGTGCCTCGAACATTGATGTGGCAACACCGGCGTTGTTAACCATACCGGCGCCTACGATAGACACTTTTGAAACATCTGTGGTGTATTTGACCTCCTGCGCACCGATTTTTTCCTCATTTTCCTCAAAGATTTTCAAAACCCGGTCAAGGTCGCTTTCCTTAACGGTAAAGCTGATGTCCTTGCGTCCTTCAGAGCCGATGGACTGCAAAATAAGGTCAACGCCTATATCCTCCTTTGAAACGAGAGAAAAGACCGTAAATGCCTTTCCCGGAGTATCCTCAACGCCGCAAAGCGATATTCTTGCAACATCGTTGTCCCTTGTAACGCCTCTTACCAACATTTTTT
Organism: Clostridiales bacterium; assembly: GCA_029219925.1. Taxonomy (GTDB): domain Bacteria; phylum Bacillota; class Clostridia; order UBA1381; family UBA1381; genus UBA1738. Next base: position 1,159 of record JAQXUJ010000164.1, read on the forward strand.
CCACTTTATTTACCCCCTTGACAAAAGTTCCTTCATTTTTATTCAGGCTGGACTTTACTGCCAGCTTAACATGGTATTTTTTCGCCATCTCAACCGAGCGGTTATGTAGCACATTCGCGCCCAGTGACGCAAGCTCCAGCATTTCATCATAAGAAATCTCGTCCAGTTTTTTCGCGGTTTTTACAAACCGCGGGTCGGCGGTATAAACGCCGTCAACCTCTGTGTAAATCTCGCATACGTCAGCACCTAAGGTGGCGGCTAAGGCAACAGCCGATGTATCGCTTCCGCCGCGTCCCAGCGTGGTGATATCGTCATATTTATTAAGTCCCTGAAAGCCTGCAACAATAACAATTCTGCGTTTATCCAGCTCATTTTTCAGTCTTTCGGTATCAATCCTTGCAATACGGGCATTCCCATATGTGGAATCGGTCTTGAAGCCTGCCTGCCATCCTGTTAGGGATATTACCGGCCTTCCGATTTTTTCTATTGCCATCGCAAGAAGCGATATTGAAATCTGCTCTCCGGTTGACAATAGCATATCCATTTCACGTTTCGACGCATTCGGATTAATTTCCTTTGCCTTTTCAATAAGCTCGTCTGTTGTATCCCCTTGGGCAGAAACTGCCACAACCACGTTGTTGCCCGCATCATATGCCTCAACTATGCGGTGCGCAACATTCATAACGCGCTCGGCGTCCTTTACGGAAGTTCCGCCGTACTTTTGAACTATCAATCCCATTATTATAAACCCCCTGAAATTAAATTACCTTTAAAATTGCTCCTACATTATCTATAGGGTAAACCATACACTTCCATTTTTTATCAAGTGTTAAAAGAAATTCAGACATTCTGCTCTTAAAATTCACACATTTATCGGAAATCATTGCCGCAATGGTCGGTCCGGAGCCGCTAAGATATGCGGCACATGCGCCTGAATCATAAGCTTTTTCTATTATTTCATCGTAATGCGGAATATTCGTCTTGCGGATATCCTGGTGAAGCTTATCACCCACGGCAGTTCTCAAATTCTGAGTTTTTCCGCTCAATAGTATAGAAGTTAATAGTGCTGCCCTCGATATATTATATGACGCATTTTCCAAAGTTACATATTCCGGCAGCGAAACCCTCGACGTTTTTGTCGAAACATAAAAATCGGGCACCATTACGGCTATTTTCATTCCGCCGGTAATTTTATTGGAAACATATGTTGTGTGTCCGTTTTCCTCCGCCGCAACGCAGAACCCGCCGAACAGCGCCGGGGTGACGTTATCGGGGTGTCCCTCCATAGATACTGCCAAATCCAGTATGTCACCGTAGCTCAGTCTTCTTCCGGACAGTGCGTTTGCGGCAAGCATTCCGCCTATTATGCAGGCGCTGCTGCTGCCCAATCCACGAGTCACCGGAATATCGCTGTTTTGAACGATTTTAAGTCCTTTTTTTGTATATCCCACTTCGTCAAAAACCCTGCATATGGCTCTGTACACCATGTTTTTATCATTATTCGGGATAAAATCGCGGGAATTATTGTATATTTCAAGTCCCGAATCGGTTTCCGAAATTTTAAGCGTATTGTATAGACCCAGCGCAATCCCCAGGGAATCAAATCCCGGTCCCATATTGGCGCTTGTTGCCGGCACTCGTACGTAAACCATTATGATTCCAACACCCTTATAAATTTTGTCAATCCCGTTACAGCTGCCTTTTCGGTGAAATCCCTCTCCTTCATAACGCCGGTAACAAAGGCATATTCTCCATTTTCTCCGTCAGCAGTCAAAATATCTCCGAACAGACTTTCAATCTGGTCCTTGGGAGTATCGGTTATCGCAAAGTAACGGTTTTCACTTTCAGACGCAGGCAGCATATAATCAGGCGCCGCCTCTTTCCATTCCAGGTACGCCTTATTGGCATTAATATGGCGCACCGATTCTATTACGTCTGCAACAACAGCGCTTGCAGTCGGGAACTTTCCCGCGCCTCTGCCGTAAAACATGGAAGTTCCCAGGTAATTTCCTTTTACAATAATTGCGTTAAACACGCCGTCCACTCCGGCAATAGGATACTTTTTCGGAACAAGCATTGGCGCTACCCGCGCAAAAATTCTGCCGTCCTTCTTTGCAAAGCCTATCAGTTTAATTACAAATCCCAGCTTATCGGCATACATAACATCCTTTGTGGTTATCTCGGTAATACCCTCGGTAACAATATCCTTATAATTTACATAATCGCCCCACGCAAGCGATGACAGAATTGCAAGCTTGCGGCAGGCATCATGTCCTTCAACGTCAGCGGCAGGGTTTCTTTCCGCATATCCCTTATTCTGTGCGTCGGTCAGAGCCTCATCAAAGGTTTTTCCTTTATTTATCATTTCTGTTAGAATGAAATTTGTGGTTCCGTTTAAAATTCCGACAATTTTTTCAATCCTGTTGGATGTAAGGCTTGTGCACATAGGCTTGATAATCGGTATTCCGCCGCCCACGCTTGCTTCAAAAAGATAATTGACATTCTTTTCCTTCGCAATGGCTAAGAGCTCCGGTCCGTAAGTCGCCACCAGCTCTTTATTTGACGTTACAACATTCTTGCCCGCCATAAGCAGCCGCTTTGTGAATTCATACGCCGGGTGCAGACCGCCCATGGTTTCTACCACACAGTATACCTCGCCGTCATTTACAATCTGCTCAAAATCCTTGGTGAAAATTTCTTTTTCCTCATGCTCAGGGAAATCTCTTATATCAAGAATGTATTTGACCCCAATCGGATTAAGCGCCTTTTCATAGAAATTTTCATTTTTTATTATCTCGTAAACACCGCTTCCGACCGTTCCGTAGCCTAAAATAGCAATCTTTACCATAATGAGATCCCTCCTAAGTGAATATAATAGCTTATTCTATCACAATTTGACGTAAAAGTCAATAATTTTTACACGTTTTCAAACAGCGCCCTTGCAAAATCATCGGCATTAAATTCCTGTAAATCGTCAATGCCCTCTCCTACGCCGACAAATTTCACGGGTATATTCCGTTCCTTTGCAATAGATACGACAATGCCGCCCTTAGCGGTGCCGTCCAGCTTGGTAAGGATTATGCCGGAAACGTCCGCGGCCTCCGCAAAAATATTAGCCTGGGATACGGCATTCTGTCCGGTCGTTGCATCCAGCACGATAAGAATTTCCTTGTCAGCGCCGGGAAGCTCCCTGTCAATAACCCGTCCCATTTTATTAAGTTCTGCCATCAAGTTTGCCTTATTGTGCAGTCTGCCCGCCGTGTCGCATATTAAAATATCGCAATCTCTTGCGGCGGCTGCGCGGCAGGCGTCAAATACAACCGCGGCAGGGTCGGAATTTTCCTGATGCTTTATAATATCGCATCCTACACGCTTTGCCCATATGTCCAGCTGGTCAATAGCGGCGGCACGGAATGTATCGGCAGCGGCAAGCAGCACCTTTTTACCCTGTGATTTATAAAACGCCGCCATTTTCCCGATACTTGTGGTCTTGCCCACGCCGTTTACGCCGATTACCATAATTACCGACGGCTTTGTGTTTAGGTGCATTGAACAATCCTGCTCCGTCAGAATATCGCTTATTACGTTCTTAAGCTCCTCTTTGACCTCCTCCGAATCGGATATATGTTTTTTCTTCACCGTATCTCTCAGCTCACCGATGATGTATTCCGAGGTTTCAACCCCTAAATCCGCCATAATAAGAGCGTCCGAAAGCTCCTCAAAAAACTCCTCGTCCACCTTGACAAATACCTTGAATACGTCATTCACCTTTTCGGTAAAGGATTCGCGTGTTTTATCAAGTCCGTGTTTTAGTTTTTCAAAAAATCCCATGTTATAAACCCCTTTAAGCTATTTAATAAGGCTCTCGTCCACCTCATCAATGGCGAGCCTCAGCATTTTAGTTACGCCTTTTTCCTGCATTGTCACACCGTACAGGACATTTGCCGCCTCCATGGTGCCTCGTCTGTGAGTGATTACGATAAACTGCGTATCGTCAAGATAATTTCTGAGATATGTTGCAAACCTCGAAACGTTTACGTCGTCAAGAGCGGCGTCAATCTCATCTAAAATGCAGAAAGGCGTGGGCTTTACTGCAAGTATCGCAAACAGCAGCGCTATGGCAATAAAGGATTTTTCGCCGCCGGAATACAAGTTAATATTCTGAAGGCTCTTGCCCGGCAGCTGAACCTCAATCTCAATACCGCTTTCCAGAACGTTGTCCGGTTCGGACAGATACAGTCTGCCGTGTCCTCCTCCGAACAGCTCCCGGAATACCTTTTCAAAGCTCTTGTTAATTTCCGCAAACTGCTTTTCGAAATGCTCCTCGATAAGCTCCTGCATTGAACCGATTACCTTTCCGAGATTATCCTTGGATTTTTCAAGGTCGGTCTTTTGTTCCGACAAAAATTCAAATCTTTCGCGGACATTTTTATATTCCTCAATTGCGTCAATATTTACGCTGCCCAGCGATTTTATTTTTGAACGAAGCGCCGAAACCCGCGACATTGCCTCCTTTTCGTCGGCTATTTCCTGTGCGGATTCCCGTGCGGTTTCCAGCGTAAGCTCATAATCGTCCCACAGCCGTGAAATCATGTTGTCACGCTCCATGGTCAGCTTGGATTCCTTATTCTCCACTCTCGAGAGCTCCTGCTGAAGCATAATCAGCTTGTCGGTAAGCTCCTTATTTGAGTTTTGCATGCCCTTTAGCTTATCAAGAACACCGGTCTTTTCCTTCTCTATTTCGGAAAGACGTTCCTTAATGCGCTCCGACACAGCTTTTATCTCAGCAATTTCCTTTTTCTTCTCTTCAACAGATTCGGCAAGCGCTTTATTCTGCACTTCAATATTATGCTTATCCTCGGCTTTTTGTGAAATCATGAGTCCGTTTTCCGAAATATCATGTTTCAGGTCGTCTATTGTTCGCCGAGCCGAATCAATATCCTTCTCAATAGAACGCAAACGCACCGTTTCGTCCATGATTTCCTTAGCCTTATCCTCCTTGCGCCGTTCTATTTCCGTACTCTCACGGAATAATTTTTCTGCCTCATCATTCATTTCGGCAACGGCATTTTCAGCTGAGCGTATTTCGTTTATTAGCTCCGCAATCTCACTCGCCGACGCAGAAAGCTGCGACTCAAGCTGTGAAAGCTCGTCCGCAAAAGCCTTGACGCCGTTTTCTCCGCTTTCCAGCAGCTGCTTTAAATGTTTTGCCGAATTTTCCAGAACAAGTATGTCGTTTTCATATTCACGTGCAAGAGGATTGTAGGTATCCAGCTGCATTTTCGCATTATCCCGGTCGGAATTTTTTGACTCAAGCTCCGACTTTAGCTTATCTATTTCTGCCGACAGTTTCGCAAGTTCGCCGCCCAGCGTCTTTATTTCACTGGCACGGGACAAAAATCCGCCGGTTTTGCTGCCGCTTCCGCCGCTCATGGCTCCTCCGGCGTTAAGCACCTCGCCGGACAGTGTGACCGTCTTAAATCGGTAGCCGTATTTCCGTGAAAGCATAATTCCGTCGTCAATATTTTCCACTACTACCGTCCGCGCCAAAAGGCTGTCTATTATTTCGGCATATTTTCGGTCGAAACGGACTATATCAGCGGCAATACCCACAAATCCACGGCATTTTTTTATTTCCGCTTCATTGTCAAGCCGTCTGCCCTTAACCGCAGAAACAGGCAAAAAGGTGGCTCTGCCCAGCTTATTTTCCCTAAGATATGCAATTGCCGCCTTAGCATCCTCCTCGTCCTCAACCACAATATTCTGCAATGCGCCGCCCAATGCCACTTCAATGGCTGTTACGTATTCCTTATCCACAGTTATAAGTCCCGACAAAGTGCCGTATATTGCACATTTTTTCAATTCTGGCGCCTTCAGAACAGCTTTGACGCTGCGGGCATAACCCTCATAGTCATTCTCCATGCCCTCCAACATACGTTTTTTGGAGGTTTTGGAGTTAAATTCCAGCTGCTTGGCAGCAATATCATCATTTAAAGTATTGATTTCCGATGAAAGTGCGTCAAAAGAAGCCTGCTGCCGCTCAATTCTTCCTCGCATAGCATCAAGCTTTTCTGTCAGCTCCGAGATTTTTCTTTCATTCTCCGCAAGCTCTCCCGAAATGTCGCCGCGGCTTTTCTCGTTGGCAAGCATTTCCGCTTCCACCGCCGCCTTACGCTCCAGATGGCTTGCACGAAGAGTCTCTATACCTTCCGCCTTTGCCTTATTTGCGGAGATTTCCCCGGATTTTTCCATAATGCTCTTTTTAAGAGCCTCAATCTTACCCCGGCATGCTTCAAGCTCTTCAAAAATGGCTCCGTTATCCTTCTCAATTCCGTCAAATGCCGCCAAAAGTCTGCGGCTCTCCTCCTCAAGCTCGGCAATCTTTTCCTCATTTTCGGCAATCTGCTGCCTTTTCGATTCGGTATTTTTATTTATATTTTCAATCTCTTTGTCAATTCTCTGAAACAAAGATTTACTGTTTTCAATATTATTCTCGGAAATGGTTATTTCATTTTCCTTTTTTGACACCGCCGCCTCATTTTCAAGCAGTGCATTATTTGTGGCGGTCTGCTCCTCGTCCTTCTTTTCGTTCTCGGCATACAAATCCGCCATCTTCAGCTCGTATTCATCCGCCTGCGACTTTAGTCCGGCCATTTCCTCCGTAAGACCTGCAAGCTGCTTATGCACCTCTTCAAGCCTGAGCTTGCCCTTCTCCGCAGTCATCATAATAAGCGATACGTCAAGCCCTTTGTACTCCTCATAAAGCACAAGGTATTCTCTCGCCTTCTTCGATTGGTTTTCAAGCGGCTTAAGTTGTGATTCCAGCTCATGGGTAATATCATTAATACGCACAAGGTTTTCATTTACCGAAACCAGCTTCCGCTCCGCCTCCTCCTTACGGTGCTTGTACTTTGAAACGCCGGCTGCGCCTTCAAAAAAGCTGCGCCTGTCCTCCGCCTTGGTGGACAAAATCTGGGAAACGTTGCCCTGACCTATCATGGAGTAGCCGTCCCTTCCAAGACCGGTATCCATGAAAAGCTCTTGAATATCCTTCAAGCGACAGTTTGCCTTGTTAATCTGGTACACGCTTTCGCCCGAGCGAAAGACACGCCTTGTTACCATAACTTCATCAAATTCAATAGGAAAAAGCCTGTCCGAATTGTCAAGTACAAGGCTGACCTCTGCAAAATTAAGGGGCTTTCTTGCCTGCGTTCCGTTAAAGATTACGTCCTGCATATTGGAGCCACGCAGAGTCTTTGCGCTCATTTCGCCCATAACCCAGCGAATAGCGTCGGAAATATTGCTTTTACCGCTGCCGTTCGGACCTACCACACCCGTTATTCCGTTTTCGAAATCCAGTACGGTTTTATCGGCAAAGGACTTAAAGCCCTGCATTTCTATCCTTTTAAGATACAATTAATTCTCATTCCTTCCAAGCCCGAAGCATACCTTTTTCTATATCGTCCGATGGCTTAATTATTATGTCAATGTTGTATTTTTCTTTAATTCTTATCACGTTTCTGCGCCGGTTACCAATCGCCTTCGACATCTCCGCGGGATTGACGTAAAATCCTGTTACTCTGCTCCGGTCAAGCACCGCGCACATTTCGTCATAGTATATTTCTCCCTCACATAATTCACGGAAAGCGCTGTGAAACGGGCCTGCAACGACAGCGCCTTTATCTGATATTTCATCGGTTGTCACCAGCGCCACACGGATAACCTCAATATCAGCCTCTCGGAACATCACCAGAAGTTTTTTGCAAAGGCTGACCGCCTCCTCCAGCGTCTGTGGCCGGTAGCTGCCGTCGTTGTACATTTTCTCCAGCGGTGTGCCACGGACTACAAGAGTCGGGTAAATTCTTACACAGTCCGGTTCCAGTTCAATGATGCGCCGGGCGGTTTCCTCGGATTTTTTCGGAGTATCACCGGGCAGTCCGGTCATCATCTGCAGTCCCAGCCTTATCCCTGATTTTTTTATAAGCTCCGCCGCATTTTCAACGTCCTCCGCCGTATGTCCTCTCGCAGACAAACGCAGAACCTCGCTGTCCATAGACTGTACTCCCAGCTCAACCGTAGTTACGCCGTAGCGCAGCAATCTTTCGATAATTTCCGGCGTAATGTAATCGGGGCGAGTGGATAAACGGATACCGTCTATTTTTCCCTCCCGCACATACTGAAACGCTATACTCAGGAATTCCTCCTGTTTTTCTGCGGAAATTCCCGTAAAGCTGCCCCCAAAAAAAGCCGCCTCAACATATCTGTCTGTTTTTGGCAGAGTTTTGAGATGTTCTTCAATAATATTACTGATTTCCTTCGGCGTAACCGATGTATCAGCGCCGGTTATGCGCTTTTGATTACAGAATGTACAGTTAAACGGGCAGCCTTCATGAGGCACGAATATCGGAATATTATAATACTTCATAGAATATCAAGAGCATTTTTGGCCGCATCCTGTTCAGCGTCCTTTTTGCTCCTTCCTTTTCCCGTGGCAGCTGCTTTGCCATCAATCAACACTTCACATTCAAACATTTTTGAATGATCGGGACCGCTTTCCTTTGTAATCCTATAGGTAACCTTTCCTCTGCCGCCCTTCTGCGTATGCTCCTGAAGCATGCTTTTGAAATCTCCCAGGCTGTCCGTATCAACCTTAGAAAGCTCCGAATCCATCAGCTTTAAGAGCCATGCCCTTGCAGTTTCAAAATCAGAGTCGAGAAAAATTCCTGCCAAAAGTGCTTCAAACGCATCCGAAACTACCGAGGGACGGCTTCTTCCCCCTGTCATTTCCTCACCGTGTCCCAGTTTTATTTCCTGCGCAAGTCCGATTTTTTTGGACAGCTCAAACAAGCCCTGCTCACAAACCAGCGCCGCACGTATTTTACTTAAATCGCCCTCGCTGTCCCCGGATAATTTGTTAAATAAGTTCTCGCTTACAATAAGGTTCAAAACTGCGTCACCAAGAAATTCCATGCGCTCGTTATCAGATATATGATGTTCGTTTGCGTAGGAGCTGTGGGTAAGGGCATGATCGAGAAAATCAGGGTTATTAAAACTATAACCTATTCTTTTTTCAAACTCAGTCATTCATTTCACCAATCAATCAACATCTTTGTGTTCTTTAATATAATTTACCGCATCCTCAACTGTTTCAATACTCTCCACAGCATCATCCGGGATTTCCATATCAAACTCGGACTCAAAAGCCATGATAAGCTCGACAACATCAAGGGAATCTGCGCCCAAGTCCTCTACAAAGGACGAACTAAGCGTTATCTCGCTCTGATCAACACCAAGCTGCTCCTCAATAATATTCTTTACACTGTCAAATACCATAATTGTTTCCTCCATGAATAAGTTTTGCATAAATTACCATTTTTTATTATATAACAGTATTTTATCTTTTGCAATAGTTTTTTTCAAAATATATAAAGGAGCTGCAGCAAAATATACTTAATCTTGCCGCAGCCCCTCAAATATTCCGTAAAAATTAATCATTCCTGTTTAGCGTTGGGGCAGCATGCGCAGTCGGATGTACAGCCTGCATGTACATCCTCCCGGTCTAAGCCGCGGTAATTATCTATCGCCGACTTGATTGCCTCTTCAGCCAGAACCGAGCAGTGAATTTTTTCTGGAGGAAGTCCGTCAAGAGCTTCCATCACCGCTTTGTTGGTAAGTTTCAGCGCCTCGTCCACCTTTTTTCCCTTTACCATTTCGGTTGCCATAGAGCTTGTGGCAATTGCCGCGCCGCAGCCAAAGGTCTTGAACTTCACGTCCCTTATGACTTCATTCTCGTCAATATCCATATAAATTTTCATAATATCTCCGCATTTCGGATTACCAACCTGACCGACTGCATTGGCATTTTCTATTTCACCTACATTGCGCGGATTTGCAAAGTGGTCCATAACCTTTTCTGAATACATATAATCAATCCTCCCTTTTACCCTTTAAAACATCTTCATACAGCGGCGACATCATTCTGAGCCGCTCCACAATTTTCGGCAGTACCTCCAAAACATAGTCCACCTCTTCCTCCGTCGTATCCTCACCGACGCTGAGCCGCAGCGAGCCGTGAGCAATCTCATGGGGCAGTCCTATTGCTAAAAGCACATGGGACGGGTCCAGTGAACCTGACGCACATGCGCTTCCGCTGGAGGCTGCCACGCCGTTCATATCCAGCAGCATAAGTATCGATTCCCCTTCAATATATTCAAACGAGAAATTAACATTATTGCACAGTCTTGTATTGTCCGACGGTCCGTTCAGCCGGCAGTATGGGATTGTTTCCTTTATTCCCTTTATCAGACGGTCGCTCATTGCCCTCATATGGGCGGTATTTTTATCGAGGTTTTCGTTAGCAATCTCAAGCGCTTTTGCAAGACCTTCCATTCCGGCAATATTTTCTGTTGCCGCACGCTTTCCTCGTTCCTGACCGCCTCCGTGGATAAGATTTTCAATCTTCACTCCGTTTTTAATGTACAAAAGTCCAACGCCCTTCGGTCCGTGGAATTTATGCGCCGATACCGACAGCATATCAACACCAAGCTCGGCTACGTCAATCTTCATATGACCTATTGCCTGAACTGCGTCGGTGTGGAAGATAACCCTATGCTTTTTACATACCTCGGCAATTTCCGCAATCGGCTCAATGGTTCCTATTTCATTATTTGCCGTCATTATCGATACGAGAATGGTTTTGTCGGTAATAGCCTTATCCACGTCGGCGAGATTTACCCTCCCCTCCGAATCAACCGGCAAATATGTTACCTCGAACCCGTTCTTTTCCAGAAATTCACATGCCCCCAATACAGCATGATGTTCTATGCTCGATGTGATTATGTGATTTCCCTTGTT
>JAQXUJ010000165.1 GCA_029219925.1 Clostridiales bacterium
GGTGCTAAAATCGATATTGAAGAGGATGGAACAATTCATATCTTTGCCGTTGACCAGGAATCCGGCGACGCAGCCCGCGCTGCCATTGATCTTATTGTGAAAGAGCCGGAGGTCGGCGAGGTTTATGAGGGTACTGTCAAAACAATTACCGCATTCGGCGCATTTGTTGAAATTCTTCCCGGTAAGGACGGTCTGTGCCATGTTTCCAAGCTTGACTACAAGCGCATTGAGAACGTTGAGGACTACGTTAAAGTAGGTGACAAGCTTACTGTAAAGGTTATGGAAATTGATGAAAGCACCGGCAAAATCAGCCTTTCACACAAGGATACAATGCCGGCGCCGGAGGGTTATGAGGAACGTCCGCAAAAGCGTGAGCCAAGACGCGACGGAAATCGCAGCGGAAACCGCAGCAGCAATCACTCCTCAGGACATTCGGAGCATCAGGGCAATCGTCAGCACACCTCCGAGTATAAAAAGCCTGAGCAGACAGCCGCTAAGCAGGAGCCGAAAGCCGCGCCTAAACAGGAACCGGCATCTCCCAAGCCGGAGTCTCAGCCGATACAGGCTGAAAAACACGAAGAAAAAGGCGGATTTTTCAGCAAAATTTTTAAATAATCAATAATTAAAAGCAGCCTTAAACATCAGCTTGTCTAAGGCTGCTTTCTTAAGTTGTTTGAGTTTTGCTCCTAACCGCCAGATACCGACGTAATACCTCTGTTTTCCGCACAAAAGACTGTAAAAGCTCAAAACAAAACACATAAATTTATTTTTCATCAGCTCTGTTGATTTTATAACACTTTCCTTATTTTTTCTTTTTATTATTGCAATTTTTTATGTGCAAAAACAAATGAATAACCTCACTTTTTATTGCAAGCTGACGATTGCCGTGCGATATTGTAAAAAGCTGTCGAAGTATGTCATACGATTGTTGACAAATGATGAAATTTTTGCTTGACAGCCGAAGAAAAATGTGGTAAATTGTAATCACAAGAGGAAAGGAAGCGAAAAAAATGACTGACAAAGAAGCATTATTTAAAATGAGGGAAGAATTTGATAAATTGATTAACAGCATCAGTTTTTCCGACCTGACCTCTCCCTCGCTTATTGAAAAAGCTCTTAGGCTGGAGCTTAAGCTGAGCGCGGCGAAATAATAAATTTGTCCACAAAAATCCCCATACACATTCGGCATTAATTAATCCATCGTGTATGGGACTTTTTTATGCTCTTTTATATAATTTCGTAAGATGAGCGATATTATATGCCGCTCCATCGTGCAGCGCCCCTTTTTTCAAACGGTAGCTCCAATTCTCCTCATTTGCGGTGGACGGCGTATTTATCCTCCTTCCGTAACCGAGATAATCCTGAATAGGTATTATCACCGTTCCGGCACGGCTTGCCAGCACGGTTCGTATCATAGCCGCCGGCACCCACGCGTCGTCGGCAACATTCAAATAATCCCTTATAAACTCCTTGTTCCCCTCATTTTCATACCAGCCGATAAGCGTGTCATTATCGTGAGTGCCGGTATATGCAACGCAGTTTTCGCTATAATTATACGGAAGGTAGGGATTATCATGATATGGGTCAAAGGCAAACTGCAAAATCTTCATTCCCGGAAAACCGCACTCTGCCAACAGGCTGCGAACCTCATCCGTTAAAAATCCTAAATCCTCGGCTATAAACCGAGCTTCCGGCACATGCTTTCTGACGCAGCGGAAAAATGCCGCTCCGGGTCCCTTTTCCCATTCACCGTTCTTCGCATTTTCGGAATCTGCCGGAATGGCATAGTAGGATTCAAAGCCGCGAAAATGGTCAAGACGTATCACATCATACATTTTGCAGCTCTCCTGTATTCTGCGTATCCACCACACATATCCGCTCTGTTTAAGTGCACGCCAGTCGTACAGCGGATTATTCCACAGCTGCCCCTCCTTGCAGAACGCGTCCGGCGGACATCCTGCTACCTTTGTGGGCTTTTTATCCTTGTCAAGCTGAAAAAAATTGGTGTTTGTCCACACGTCTGCGGAATCAAGCGCCACATATATCGGAATATCCCCGATGATTTCCACGCCGTTTTCATGGGCATATGTTTTCAGTGCGTCCCACTGTCTGAAAAATAAGTATTGTTCAAACTTGTAAAATTCAATTTTATCCCACAGCAGCTCGGTATATTTTTTTACAGCAGCCGGCCTGCGGTTCTTTATATCTTCCTCCCACTCATACCACGGCTTACCGTCAAAATGTTCCTTAAGCGCCATATACAGCGCATAGCCTAAAAGCCAATAATCATTTTCAACGCTGAATTTGGTATAATCCGAGTTAATTCCGAATCGGGCAAACGCTCTTTTCAAAAGCTCCGTTTTATACGCGTTCACTGCCCGGAAATCCACCCTTTCTTCATCATCACCGAAATACAATCCTTCAAGCTCCCTTGCCTCCAAAAGTCCCTCCGCTATAAGCGTGTTCAGGTCTATCAACAGCGGATTCCCTGCAAATACGCTGGGACTTTGATACGGCGAATTAAACAGTCCTGTGGGGTTAAGGGGCAGAATCTGCCAGTAATGCTGCTCCGATTTCTTTAAAAAATCCACAAAATCGTATGCCTCTTTGCCTATGGTGCCTATCCCGTAATCTGATGCAAGGCTGGTAATGTGCATTAATATACCTGCTTTTCTCATAAAAGCATTCCTCCTCTTCTCTACGAGTATTCCATGCATTTATTTTAACATATTATTCGAAAAAAATCAAAAAAATGTTGCAATATTTACGAAAAGATTGTAAAATATATTCAGAACAGGCTGCAACAATTATCTGTTTTTTCATATTATGAATAAAACGGCGGCCATTTCGGAAAATAAGAATACAAGAAAGGTGATGTTATGAATATTTGTGTATACGGCGCGTCAAGCGATCTAATTGATAAAAGTTTTATAGAGGCGGCGGAAGATCTTGGGCGTGAAATGGCGAAACGCGGTCATGCCCTGATATACGGCGCCGGTGCCGGCGGTGTTATGGGCGGAACGGCACGGGGCGTTGCGGAAGGCGGCGGAAAAATCATAGGAATTGCTCCGTCTTTTTTTAACGTGGACGGAATGATTTATGAAAACTGCACCGAACTTATCCGTACCGAAACCATGCGCAGCCGCAAGGAGCTTATGGAACAGCGCTCAGACGCCTTTATTATGGCGCCGGGCGGTATCGGCACCTTTGATGAATTTTTTGAAATGCTGACCTTGAAACAGCTTTCACGACATACAAAGGCAATGACCGTATTAAACGTAAACGGGTATTTTGACGACCTTATGAAATTCATCAAGCACGCCATAAAGGAGAACTTTATTAAACAGGAGTGTGAGGAGCTCTATAAGGTGTTTGAGGACCCGGGGAAATTGCTCGACTATATCGAAGATTATAAACCCGTCGACATGAATATCCTGCGTTTTAAGGACGTGTAAAGCTCGGGCTAAAATATTTCCCGTAAATTGACAAATTACATTGCAAATGAGAAAAAAATGTGGTATTATATATTATAATGCTATTATGTTTTGAGGTGTTAAGATGAAAAGAATGTTATTTACCTCGGAATCGGTCACAGAGGGTCATCCCGATAAAATCTGCGACTGCATTTCCGATGCGATTTTAGATGAAATACTGAAGCAGGATCCCAATGCCCGCGTTGCCTGCGAAACCACATGTACAACAGGAATTATATCTATTATGGGCGAAATTTCCACCTCCTGCTATGTTGACTTCCCAAAGGTTGCAAGGCAGGCTGTTCTTGATATAGGCTATGACCGCGCAAAATATGGCTTTGACGGCAATACCTGTGCTGTTTTGACCTCCATCGATGAGCAGTCGCCGGATATTGCCATGGGCGTAAACGAAGGTCTTGAAAACAAAAACGGCGAGGACGATATCGAAAACTCTACCGGTGCTGGTGACCAGGGCATGATGTTCGGCTATGCCTGCAATGAAACTCCTGAGCTTATGCCGCTGCCAATTTCTCTGGCACACCGTCTTGCTAAAAAGCTGACCGAGGTGAGAAAATCCCATCTTTTGGACTACCTCCGTCCCGACGGCAAAACCCAGGTCACCGTTTTATACGAAGACGGCAAGCCGGTTTCGGTTGACACCATTGTTATCTCAACACAGCACTCCCCCGATGTTTCGCTGGATAAAATAAATGACGATTTAATCCGCGAGGTTATAAAAACTACAGTTCCCAAAGAGCTGCTGACCGAGGGCACAAAATATTTTATAAACCCCACAGGCAGATTTGTTGTCGGCGGTCCCCAGGGCGATTCCGGGCTCACAGGGCGTAAAATTATCGTTGACACCTACGGCGGATACGCCCGTCACGGCGGCGGAGCCTTCTCCGGCAAAGACCCTACCAAGGTTGACCGAAGTGCGGCTTATGCGGCACGATGGGTTGCAAAAAATGTAGTTGCCGCCGGCCTTGCGGACAAGTGTGAGGTTGAGCTTGCATATGCAATAGGCGTTGCGCGGCCGGTATCGGTCATGGTTGATACCTTCGGTACGGGCAAGGTCGACGATGAAAAACTGTCCAATGCCGTCTGCAAGGTCTTTGACCTGCGTCCTCACGCCATTATAAAGGCTCTTGATTTGAGAAAGCCTATCTACAAACAGCTTTCCGCTTACGGGCATATGGGACGTGAAGACCTCGGCGTTTCCTGGGAAAAAACCGATAAGACAGAAGAATTAAAAAAAGCCGTTCAGGAATAGACAAAATTATTTCGAATGCTGAAAATACAGCTGTGGTATGCATAAAAGCTATGTATGCCACGGCTGTTTTTTATGCTGTAAAAAAATACTGTTTTTAAAAGTATAAGCCTTGCATAAATTGAAGATAATAACAGTAAAACCTTTAGAAAGGAAGAACCCTTATGAGTAACAAAAACAGCGAAAACGGAGCTTTCGGCGTACTCCAGCGAGTCGGACGAAGCTTTATGTTTCCTATAGCTCTGCTGCCTGTAGCAGGACTTCTGCTGGGAATAGGCTCGTCCTTTTCCAACCAGACAACAGTCGCTAAATACGGTTTGGAATGGCTTTTAGGTCAAGGCACGTTTTTATACGGCCTTCTTACCATATTTTCCAAGGTCGGCGGCGTTATATTCGATAATCTTCCGCTGATATTCGCTATGGGCGTTGCGCTGGGAATGGCGAAAAAAGAAAAGGAAATTGCCACCCTTTCAGCGGCAATTGCATATTTAGTAATGATAATCACCATTTCCACACTTTTAAATCTGACAGGACGCGGCGATACGCTGGCTGATGGCTCCGTCGCCGACGTCCTCGGAATATCCACTCTTCAGATGGGCGTTTTCGGCGGTATTGTCGTGGGACTTGGCGTTGCGGCGCTTCATAACAGGTTTTATAAAATTGAACTTCCGCAAATGCTCTCCTTCTTCGGCGGTACACGCTTTATTCCCATAATATCAACCCTTGTATTCACGCTTGTGGGAATAATCATGTTCTACCTATGGCCTATTATTCAGAGCGGCATTTTTGCTCTCGGAAATCTTGTGACCGGATCGGGATATTTCGGTACACTCATTTACGGATATATTGAACGTGCACTTATTCCCTTCGGTTTACACCATGTATTCTACCTGCCCTTCTGGCAGACGGGTCTGGGTGGCACAAAAATGATTGACGGCGTGAGCATTTCCGGTGCGCAGAATATATTCTTTGCCGAACTCGCCTCTCCGAGCACCACCGCCTTTTCGGTAGACGCAGCACGTTTTATGACCGGTAAATTCCCATTCATGATGTTCGGTCTTCCCGGCGCTGCTCTTGCTATGTATCATTGCGCCAAGCCCGAAAAGAAAAAGATTGTCGGCTCGCTTCTGTTTTCGGCAGCCCTTACCAGCTTTCTGACAGGTATTACAGAACCACTCGAATTTACCTTCCTATTCGTAGCGCCTGTTTTGTATTACGGTATCCACTGCGTGCTTGCGGGACTGTCCTTTATGCTTATGCACATTCTGGGTGTGGCAATCGGCATGACCTTTTCCGGCGGATTTATCGACTTTCTGCTCTTCGGAATAATGCAGGGCGAGGCTAAAACACATTGGCTTTATGCCGTACTGGTCGGCGTCATATACTTCTTCGTATACTATTTCCTGTTCCGTTTTGCAATCCAAAAGCTCAATTTAAAAACGCCCGGGCGCGAAAACGAAAACGAGGAAACAAAGCTGTATACCAAAAGCGATTATAAGCAGAAAAAATCCACCAACGCTTCCTCTCAGGCAGAAATGATTCTGGACGGTCTCGGCGGAAGAGATAATATCTCCGACCTCGACTGCTGTGCGACACGGCTCAGAGTAACCGTTAAGGATATGTCCAAGGTCACCGAGGCTACCTTAAAACGCAGCGGAGCGTCAGGCGTAATCAGACACGGCAACGGCGTTCAGGTCATTTACGGTCCAAAGGTAACAGTAATCAAATCACAGATAGAAGACATACTTTAATTCAATGCAGACGGTCAATCCCTCCGTCTGCGCCGTACATATCTTAAATAAAAGGGGTTAAATAGCATGAATAAAGTTGAAATCTGCGGAGTAAACACATCCAAGCTGCCAACGCTGAGCCGTGAGGAAAAGGAGCAGCTTTTTCTCAAAATAAAGGAGGGCGATGAACAGGCGCGTGAGAAATTTATCCACGGTAATCTGCGGCTGGTTCTCAGCGTAATTCAGCGCTTTTCAAATCGCGGTGAAAATGCCGACGACCTGTTCCAGGTGGGCTGTATCGGGCTTATAAAAGCGATTGATAACTTTGACTTGTCACAGAACGTGCAGTTTTCAACCTATGCTGTACCCATGATTATAGGGGAAATACGTCGTTATCTTAGAGACAATAACGCAATACGAGTAAGCCGTTCTCTCAAGGATATTGCCTACAAAGCTCTTTATGCCAAGGAGAGTCTTACCAATAAAAATTCCAAAGAGCCTACCTTTGCGGAAATTGCGGAAAAGCTTGATCTTCCAAAGGAAGACGTTGTGTTCGCCCTTGATGCCATTGCCGAGCCGGTCAGCCTGTACGAGCCGGTTTACCATGACAGCGGCGAGGCAATTTACGTTATGGACCAGGTAAAGGATGCCAAAAATACCGATGAAAACTGGCTTCAAAATATTGCTATTTCAGAGGCAATGAAACATCTGGGTGAGCGTGAAAAGCATATCCTCGACATGCGGTTCTTTCAGGGCAAAACCCAGATGGAGGTTGCCGACGAAATCGGCATATCTCAGGCTCAGGTATCCCGACTCGAAAAGAGCGCACTTAAGCATATGCGCAAATATATCTGAACAATATCGGTTCTGAATTTTCAGAACCGTTTTTTTGTGTTCTATTTTCACGTTAGCGTCATAGTATAGAGAGAAAGAGGTGGACAACATGTTTACATTGGCAAAAGAAGATTTTAATCCCGGTCAGGAGCTGTATTCGGCATTGCCGGAACGAATTGCCGCCTGCCTTTCGGGTACCGATACGGACAGGCTCATGGAGGTGCGTCTGCGGTGCGGCTCACCCCTCACTGTAATACGGACGGACGACAGCTTTTTCCTGTCCCCGAACGGCCGGCTGACACATGAGCGCGGCGAGGCATTAACCGTAACCGCCCATGACATACGCCGAGGAATGGAGCTTATTACCCGCTGCTCGGTATACGCCTACGAAAATGAAATACGCAGCGGCTATATAACACTTGCCGGCGGCCATCGCGTTGGTATATGCGGTGACGCGGTCACACAGCAGGGCAAAATTTCTCATATGCGCAGTGTGCAAGCTCTTAATTACCGTTTTGCGCGCGAGGTCATAGGCTCGGCGGATAAAATTATGAACAAAATCACCGACGGAATCGTAATAAAAAATACCGTCATCATTTCTCCGCCCATGTACGGCAAAACCACCATGCTGCGGGATATCGCACGAAATCTCTCTCTTGCCGGCAAACGAGTGTCCATCGTGGACGAACGCTGTGAAATTGCCGCCCTTTCCTTTGGGGAATCTCCGTTTGACTTAGGCGCCGGCTGTGACATTCTGTCCGGAGTAAGCAAGGCGGACGGTATGCTGCTTATGCTGCGTTCCATGTCGCCGGATGTTATTATCACCGACGAAATAGGCGGTGATGATGACTTCGCCGCAATCCGCGAAATAAAGAAAAGAGGTGTCAGCATTGTCACATCTCTGCATGGCGGCAATGAAATTCAGCCGGACGGCTTTGACGTTATCATCAGGCTCGGAGGCGTAGGCCAATGCTTAAATTAACCGGCTCGGTCATGATTGTTTCCGCGGCGTTCTTCTGCGGCTTTTATAAGGCATATTCGCTGAAACAGCGCAGCGAAAGCCTGTCCCGTACCATTACAGCGCTGGCGGTATTGGAAAGTGAAATATCCTATGGAAAAAGGGACATAAAAAGTATTTTTAAAACAATAGGAGAGACACAAAAACTGCCTTTATTCGCAGACGCCGCCGAAGAAATGTCGGTACATAATTCAAAAACAGCGTTATGCCGCAGCATAGATAAACAATCTATGTTCCTTTTGGGGACAGATAAAAGCATTTTAAAGCTGCTTGCCGAAAATCTTGGAATGACCGATACAAAAAGCCAGCTCTGCGCCATTGCACATGTACGCAGACTGCTCGAAGAGGCACAGTTCTCCGCCGTTAACGAATACAAAAAAAACGGCAGATTTTACCGGAGCGCAGGTATACTCTGCGGACTGTTAGTAGTAATTCTCTTATATTGACAGGGGGACACAAAATGAATGTGGATTTGATTTTCAGAATTGCAGGCATAGGCATTGTAGTAGCGGTTTTAAACCAGCTTTTAATACGCTCCGGACGCGAAGAACAGGCGCTTTTAACCACAATCGCCGGATTGGTTGTAGTTTTATATGTACTGACCAAAGAGATCGGCGGTCTGTTTGAGTCCATAAAGCAGATTTTTAATCTATAGCTATGGATATTACAAAAATTGTGGGCATAGGCATTATCGGGGTAATTCTCACCGTCACGGTCAAAAATCACCGTCCCGAGCTGGGTATATGTACAGCCTTGGCAACGGGAATAATTATCTTTTCGCTTACTCTGCCGTACCTCAATTCAGTTATAGGGGATATATCTTCTCTCTTTGACGATTCTAAAATAAATCCGTCCTATTTAAAAGCAATTATCAAAATTATAGGTATTTCCTACATAACACAGTTTGCCTCCGAGCTGGCAAAGGACGCCGGAGAGGGCGCGGCAGCAAAAAAGGTTGAGCTTGCCGGAAAGGTATCCATTCTTGTAATGATGATGCCTATAGTAAAAAACCTTCTTGAAGTAATCGTCAATACGCTGGCGGTGTTTTAAATAGGGACACAAAACATAAGGGGGACACAAAATGAAAAAACTGTTTTTAATTACTCTGATGTTATTTATTTTGTGTCCCCATGTGCACGCCGATGAATTTCTTATTGACGGAGAGGATTTCTATAACGAAAAAACTCAGGAAATACTGACAGGAAGGCTTGACCTCAATCCGATAAATATTGTAAACAGCTTAATATCAAGCCTGTTTTCTGAAATCTCTGAAATAAAGCCTCTGTTAAAATCCATACTTCTAATTGCCGTCGCATCGGGTATATTAAGAATCCTTCCTGATTCCTTCGGCAGCAGCGACGCGTCAAAGGCGGCATTTTTCGGCTGTTTCCTGCTGATAACCATGTCGGCAATAAAAATATTTTCCGAGGCTGTCGGATACGGTGTGGACATTATTCATGCTCTCTGCGGCTTTATAACGAAATTTGAACCTATATTTATCGGTCTTTTGGCGTCCGGCGGCGCAATAACTCAGGCCGCCGCATTTCAGCCGGTGCTTACGGCGAGCATTTATCTGCTCAGCCTGATTGTCGACAAATGTATACTGCCCCTTACATACTTTTCCGCTGTGCTTGGAATAGTGAATAATCTGGGTAACAGAATCGAAATAGGGACACTAAATAATCTGATTAAGTCGGTATCCAAATGGATTTTAACGGGAGTTCTTACCCTCTTTTCTGCTGTTTTAACACTGTACGGTATTAGCACAAGCTCCATTAATAATATGACAGCCAAGGGTATTAAATTTGCCGTGGGAAGCTTTGTTCCCGTAGTCGGCGGACTTTTATCCGACAGTATTGATACGGTTTTATCGGGCGCAAGACTTATGAAAAACGCCGTCGGCACAGCCGGAATGATAACGGTTATTTCCATGACGGCTCTTCCGATAATCAAGATATGGATTATGCTCATGCTGCTTCGGCTTACCGCCGCCTTCACCGAGCCTTTTTCCGACAAGCATATTACCGGCGTTCTGCTGTCCATTGCCGATTCTGTACAAACGGTATTTTCAATGGTGCTGACGGCTGCAATGCTTTTTATAATATCCATCGGAATTATTCTTACATCAACGGGAGTGAATTTATGAAGGAGTATATAATCACCATTGCCGTTGCCGCGCTGGCGGCGGCGCTTGCAGATATTTTGGCTCCAAAGGAATGGGATAAATACATACGTGTTATCATTGGTTTTCTGATTTTGTCCGTACTGCTTGCGCCCATTGCCGAATTTCGTCATGCCCGTATTCTTCCCGTAACCGACAGCTTTGAAGTCAGCGACGAACCCCTAAGGGACAGCGTTTCCGAAGAGCTTCGCCGACGGGTTGAGCAGGATATTGAGGAGCGTATCGCCGACGAATACGGCGTTAACGTGACCGCCTCCGTCAGTATTGATATTGACAGCGAACACAATATCCGTGGCGTTAAGGCTATCAGGCTGCGTTGCTGGCAAAATCCCGACGGAATGCTTGATAGAATAAAAAATATTTATGGGTGTGAAAAAGTTGAGCTTGAACTTGAATGAAATTTTAAAAAAATATGCGAATAATAAGAGCATGTATATAATAATTATAATTGGGATTGTTTTTATGCTGCTGCCGAGCTTCGGTGCAAAGCATAATGACGATAATAAAGCACCAAGATATGACGCCTATTCCGACGAGGAGCGTCTTGCTGAAATTCTGTCAAAGATAGACGGTGTAGGTGAGGTTTCGGTAATGATAACATATTACGGAACAACCAGCTGCGACGTTGCATTTGAACAGAAACAGGACAGCACCCAATCGGAACAGGAAACCACAATGCGCCGTGAAAATTCGGTCATCACCTCGGGCGGAACGCCTCTTGTCAAGGGCGAGGTTTACCCAAAGGCAAAGGGCGTTGTTATAATAGCCGAAGGTTCGTCCGACGTTCAGGTTCGCAAATCCATAACCGATGCGGCCTGTGCTGCGCTTGAGCTTGCGTCATGCAAAGTGTGCGTTTTAGAAGGAAAGGAAAGGAATTAAAGCTATGATGGTACTTAAAAAAAAGGAAGTTGTTGCAGCGGCATTGGTGGTATTGATAGGAGTTGCGGGATATTTGAACTGGTCATACCAGGATACTATCCGCGTAACCGACGGCGGAAGCTACATTGAGGACGCGAAGAAACTGGGTGAAGCGGAGTACGTTACCAGTGATAAAAAGGATGTGACCGACGCCGAAGAGCAAAGTGAAGCACAGCCGGAAGCGAAAACGGAGGGCTCCGCCGAAGAAACCTCAGCCGGTACAACCGAGTATTTTACCGAGGCTAAAATGTCTAAAGACAATTCCCGCTCAAAGGCTCTGGAAATTTTAAATCAGACCGCCACAAACGAAAGCTTTGAAAGCGATGTCCGGAAACAGGCACAGAATAAAATTGTTTCCATTGCGGAAAATACCGAAAAGGAAACAATTATTGAAAACGTCGCAAAGGCAAAGGGTTATAAAGATATTTCGGTGTATATTGACGGCGAAAGTGTGGAAATAATAGTTAAAAAGAATAACTTTTCAAGCGAGGACGTCAAGACCATTAAGGAAATTGTAACCTCCGAGCTTGATACCTCTGCTAAAAATATTAAAATTATTGAGGCAAAGTAGTTGCAAATGCCATAAAAATTTGGTATAATCAGCATAGGAAAATCATTGCTTTAACGCAGAAAGGAATTGAATTAACATGGAAGAAAACAAGAATATAATAGACGAAATAACATTAGAGAAGGATACCGGAAAGGTCAACATTTCCGATGAAGTCGTTGCGTCCATAGCGGGCATTGCCGCAGGAGAAATTGACGGCGTAAGCGGAATGGCGGGAAGCTTTGCCGGCGGAATTGCCGAAAGACTGGGCGCAAAGAAAAATCCCCAGAAGGGTGTTAAAATTGACATTACTCCCGACGGCGCAACTATTGACCTTTACATTATTGTCGAGTACGGCAAACGCATTCCGGAGCTTGCATGGAATATTCAGGAAAACGTTAAAAACAGCGTTGAAACTATGACCGGCATTAATGTTCTGACAGTCAACGTTCACATTGAAGGCATCAATTTCGAACAGAAGCTTCCGGTTCAGGAATCCGAAAAGATTATTGAAGTTCCCGAAGATTTTGACAGCATTGAATAATAAAAGCCGCCGCTTATATGTAACCTATGCCGATAATCAGCACGCAGGACTCCATATTAAGCGGCGGTTTTTCTCTGTACTTCGCTTTTTTTAAATGCCGTCTTTGGTCTTCTGTAAATTTTTCCGCAGCTTCTGCATTTCCTCAACGATTTTAAACCGAAAGCTGACATCTCCGTTTTTTACAATTGTCTTAAGCGCTTCATCATCGAGCGCCAACTCCAGCCGGTTTTTCCCCTCAAGACTTATTTCTCCGAACATTTCCTCGGTATAGCACAACGGCGGATACGCTACGCACCACCAATTTTCACCGCTGCCGCTGCCAAGAACTACCTTAATACAGTTATACATTCCTTCCGGCAAACGAATATTTTTATACTCCTTTTCCGGAACATAACACTCCTCCACCGAAACCCTTGCGCCGTAGTCGGCTCCCAGCTTTTCCAGCTCTCTATCTGCCGTTTCCTTAAGCTTATTTATATC
Organism: Clostridiales bacterium; assembly: GCA_029219925.1. GTDB lineage: Bacteria > Bacillota > Clostridia > UBA1381 > UBA1381 > UBA1738. The sequence continues at coordinate 12,994 of JAQXUJ010000165.1, forward strand.
CGTATCCTCCCTCATTTCCTCCAATATGCTATCCCGAACGCTTAGCTTTATTCCCTGGTCGGATAAAGAATTGCTGTTTGCGATAATATGCATACGCAGAAGATTATCACTCAGATTTCGCTGGACGTCAGCCGCATAAAGCATTAGAAGCGCAAAAATGCACACAATTACCGTCAGACATGTACCGCATTTTTTCATAAAATAACCGTCCTTCACAATATTTTCGGCATACCGCCAATTAAATTTCATGATTTGATTGTTGCCTCGGTCATAAAAAATTATACATATAAACAATTATTTGGGGTATGATAACAGTACAATCAAAAAAGAGGTGATTTTATGAAACACTTAAAAATTTATGCAATATGTCTTGCACTGATTTCCGTGGTTTCCTTTGGGATATTCAAGCTTACTTCCACCGAAACCGCCGCCGAAACACAGCGCTCCGCAAGTGATGTGCAGCTTTTGGCTCGTGCGGTGAACGGCGAGGCGCGAGGTGAGATTTATGAGGGGCAGGTTGCCGTTGCGGCGGTTATCCTGAATCGCGTAAAACATCCCTCCTTCCCAAATACCATCTCCGGCGTAATCTATCAGCCCGGAGCATTTACTGCCGTTTCCGACGGACAGATTAATGAGCCGATTGCTGAAAATTCCACCGTCTACAAGGCATGTCAGGACGCTATGAACGGCTGGGATCCCACCTACGGCGCAATCTACTACTTCAATCCCGAAACTGCCACAAACAAATGGATTTGGTCGCGGCCGCTTATTATTCAGATAGGCAAGCACCGCTTCTGTAAATAGGAGGAAATATGAGAAAAAATAATTCTTACTGGCTTTTTACAGTCATTGCAGTCGTACTGTTCACCTTCGGAGTGTACGAATTTTATAATGCGCGGGCGTACCGTCAAAGCCTTGAAGATACTTACAACCGCGCATTTTTTGAGCTGACCGACTATGTTGACGATATTGATACACTCCTTGCCAAAGGCCTGGTGGCAACCTCCGCAGGCGAAATGGCAACAATATCCCAGGAGTTGTCGGTTCAGGCAAGCGCTGCAAAGGCGTGCCTTGCGCAGCTCCCCATAACCGAGGTTCAGCTTGACAAAACCGAAAAATTCCTGTCACAGGTCGGAGACTATACCTACACCCTCAGTCAAAGCCTCATTAACAAAAATACTATCTCCGAGCAGGAATACGAGAGCTTAAGCTCTCTTGGCTCTTACGCCACTACCCTGAACCAATCGCTGGGTGACCTGTCTAAAAATGTTTATAACGGCACTCTGCGCTTCGGTTCAAATGCGAAAATATCTCCGCAAAGAGTCGTTTACGCCGCAGAGGAAGACCCCTTTTCGGCAATCGAGAAGAAATTCGGCGAATATCCGTCCCTTATCTATGACGGTCCCTTCTCCGAGCATATAGAAAACCGCAGTCCCAAGCTTTTGGAAAACGCACGTGCAATTTCAAAGGATGAGGCGGCGAAAAAAATCGCAGACCGCTTTGACGTGGACGTTAAAAGCGTTGCCTTTGCCGGTGAAACGGAAAATTCCAATATGGACTCCTATCTGTTCAAATTTCCCAAAAACGGCGGAGAGGTATGCGTGAGCCTTACGAAAAAAGGCGGATATACCGTGTATTTCCTGGAGAATCGCCGCATACACACCGAAAAGCTGAGTGTTGAGGACGCAATAAAAAAGGCGCAGGATTTCCTCGCAGCCAGCGGCTATGACAACATGCAAAACAGCTACTACGAAAAGCAGGGCGGTGTTGCAACCGTGAATTTTGCTTACAAACAAAACAACGTGACCTGTTATTCCGACCTGATAAAGGTAAAGGTTGCACTGGATAACGGCGAAATTATCGGTATGGAAGCAAACGGCTATATCATGAATCACTCCAAGCGCGACATCCGCACGCCGGCGCTTTCCAAACAGCAGGCTCGCGCTAAGGTCAGCTCCAAGGTTAACATCGACACCGTTAATATTGCGCTTATCCCCAAGGACTCAGCACGCGAGGTGCTCTGCTACGAGTTTAAAGGGACTGCCGCAGGACGAAATTTCCTGATATATATTAATGCCGAAACAGGCGGCGAAGAGGATATTCAGATTTTAATTGAATCGCCTGACGGAATACTGACAATTTAAAAACAATTTTCTTCGGTCGGGTGAAGCCTTCCTTCATCCGGCTGTTTTTTTATAAAAATTTTAAAAAAACTATTGACAAACAGAAAAATATACTGTATTATGTGTATTAGTACAGTTAGTGCAAAGGAGGTGCGTAATATGTTCCAGCTGGATATGAGCGACCGAAGACCCTTATATGAGCAGATAAAGGATCGGTTCAAGGAGCTTATCATAAGCGGAGTACTTAAGGAAAACGACAAAATTCCATCAGTGCGTGAACTGGCGGCAAGTCTTGCCATAAATCCGAACACTATCCAAAAGGCATACAAGGATTTGGAAACCGAGGGATATATATATTCCCAGCCGGCAAGAGGAAGTTTTGTTGCCAAACATTCCGACACGGAAAGGAATAATGCGGGAAGAGAGACCGCAATGACCAATCTTGATACGATTTTGAGGGAGCTGCGCTTTTTGGGCGCCGAACCGCAGGAAATTAAGGCACACGTCGACAAAATATTTGATTAATTCAGAAAGGATTGAAGTCTATGATAAAAATTGAAAATGTCAGCAAAAGCTTCGGCGGCTTCAAGGCGCTAAGCGGGCTGAACATAAACGTCAATAAAGGCTCGGTATACGGTCTTGTGGGCCCTAACGGTGCCGGCAAAACCACAATTTTAAAACACATTGCCGGTATCTATACACAGGACGAGGGCAAGGTTTTGGTACATGGCGAGCCGGTATTTGAAAACACGAAAATCAAGAAAAAACTTGCATTTATAAGCGATGACCTGTTCTTCTACCCCACCTACACCATTATGGATACGGCAAAATTCTACGCCGGGATATATCCCGATTGGAGCTGGGACAGATTTAACAGTCTAAAGGATATTTTTCGAATCGAAACAAACCGCAGAGTACGGCGACTTTCAAAGGGTATGCAGAAGCAGGTTGCATTTTGGCTTTCTATCTCCGCCATGCCCGATGTAATGCTGTTAGATGAGCCGGTGGACGGTCTTGACCCGGTAATGCGCCGTAATGTATGGAAGCTGATTCTGCAGGATGTTGCCGAACGTGGAACAACAGTTCTTATCTCCAGTCACAACCTCAGGGAGCTGGAGGATGTGTGCGACCATGTGGGCATCATGCATAACGGCAGACTGGTTCTTGAAAAAGCGCTGGACGACGTAAAGGGTAATATACATAAGGTTCAGGCGGCATTTGAAGATGGTTTCCCCGAGGCTCTTGCGTCTCAGATAAATATTCTGCACAGGGAACAGTTCGGCAGCGTGGTTATGATGATTGTCAAGGGTCAGTCAGAGGAGATTGTCGAGAAAATTAACTTTGCAAAACCGCTTATCTGCGACATTCTTCCCCTCACTCTGGAGGAAATATTTATTTACGAATTGGGAGGTTTAGGTTATGAGTTCGAAAATATCATTCTTTAATAAAAGCGTAATCCGTTCGGATTTGAAACGGCTGTGGTGGGCGTCTGCTCTTGAATCGCTGTTTTTGTTTCTGTTCTTCGCCTTTCCGATTATGGACTCAATTTCGAAAGGCTACCAAAGGTACGCTCCTGACACCGCATTCAGGAATTCAATTATTATGAGCTATGGCGTGGCCACTATTATTTTCGCCGTGATAATACCGGCTGCGCTGGCGATTTTCCTGTTTTCATATCTGAACTCGTCAAAATCGGTGGCAACAATGCACGGACTGCCCGTAAAAAGAAGTACATTCTTTTTCTCCCACATTGCTGGCGGCATAATTCTGTTTACGCTGCCCGTCCTGATAAACACCGCGATACTTCTGATATTCCATGCGGCGTCATCGGCGGAAACTACCTTCCGGCTAATGCATCTTCTTATGTGGACGGTAATGTTCCTGACCTACGCTCTGCTTGCCTTCAGCGGCACAACGGCGGTTACCATGATTACCGGCAGCAATGTGGCAGCCCTTATACTGACCGGCGCTATTGCGGTACTTCCCTTTCTGACCGAGGAATTTATTTATTATTTCTGTCAGCAGCAGCTTTACGGCTATTACGGAAGCACCACCTGCCGCGTCAGCAGCTTTCTGTATGTAATGCCCGATCAATTCTGGAACGGACCGTATGCGCTTATAAAATACATGATTTTTGCCGCAATACTGCTTGCGGCGGCGCTATGGCTCTACCGCGTCAGAAAGCTTGAAAATAACAGCGAGGTCCTGGCATTTCCCAAGCTCCGCCCCATTTTCGTATACTGCGCGGCTCTGTACATAGGCGGCTTCGGATACCTGTACCTTAACGAAATATGGCAGACAAATAGTATCCTGCTGTTCATACCTCTCGGCTTAATAGGCATTATCGCGGCGGAAATGCTTATGAAGAAAAGCTTTCGCGTGAAAAGTGCAGTAAAGCCTGCACTCATATTCAGTGCGGCAGTGTGTCTTGTTGCTCTTGGATTCCGCTTTGATATTGCAGGCTATGAAAGACGGATACCGTCGGTGAACTCCGTCAAGTCTGTTGAACTGCGAAACAATGTCAGCGAAATCAATTCCGCATCGAATTATTACACTAATAACGGCAAGGAAATAACCTATAATGATGAAGGCGCAGTCTTTACAAGCGGCTCTGATATTGAAAACATCATTGCCCTGCACAGAGATTTAATCGAGAACCGAAACTACGAGCCGGACGATAATCTCACTATCGTGTACACGCTTTCAAACGGCAGCAAGCTGGAAAGAAGCTACCATATCAATCTTACTCAGCAAAAAAGCTTATTAAAACCGGTTATTGAAAGCAAGCAAATGCGCGAGGCATATCTGCCTATCCTGAAGGATATTGACCGCAATATCGTAAACATAACCATCAGCGATGAACGCTTAGAAAACTCCATTACCATCTATGCCGATGACGTCGATAAAATCGACAAAATTATGTCTGCGCTGAAATCCGACGCGGCAAATACCGGCTACGACAGCTTTGCGCGCAGAAATGCGGAGCTTACACACATAAACATATCATACAAGCGTCCGGGCGCAGTATATGTAAAGACCGGCGGCACCGTTCCCGAGGAAAATCTGCCCGCTATCGGTGAAACATATCAGATACACAATGACTATGCCAACACAATCGCACTAATGCATGAGCTGGGACTGTATGATAAAATCAGAAAGTCATCGGATATTGAACATATTACCGTGGATTTTGTTGACCGTACCTACACCGGGTCAGGCTATACTGAGTATTCGGAACGTGAATATTCCGAGGCCGACATAACAGATCCCGCTAAAATAGCCGAGGTTTACAATTCCCTGGATCAGCTGGAGCTTGATAACAATAACTTTACCGCAATCCTTTGCATTGATTTCAAGGACGGCGAATCTGCCACTCTTTGGTATGACCGGAACCAGGAGGGAATTCCTTCCGTACTTGCAGGCAGGTAAAACAAACTGTGACAATGCGATAGAATAATCGTGTTGTCACAGTTTTTATTGGCAAAAAAACCAATATCTGCGGAGCGTTGATTTACATTTCACGACCGATAGGTTATAATAGTATCAAGGAGGCAGATAAATATGGAACAGACAAAAATCGGCGAACTTATCAGAAAGATACGCAAGGAAAAGAGCATGACTCAGCTACAGCTTGCCGAAAAGCTTTGCGTCAGCGATAAAACAATATCGAAATGGGAGTGCGGCGGAGGCTGTCCCGACCTGTCGATGTTCGGTAAATTATCCGAAGTTCTGGGGATTGACACTGACAGTCTTGTAAACGGTGCATACAAAGAGGACGGCTATGTCAACGGTAAAAACATCAGTTTTCACATATGCCCCGTATGCGGCAATATTATCTATCAAATCGTAGGCGCAGGCATAAGCTGCTGCGGTCACAGGCTACCGGCCCTTGT